>CAMCWB010000004.1 GCA_945882315.1 Bauldia litoralis
GTGCGGCTGTGGAAGGTCGAGCTGCAGAGGCTCGCCGACGAAACCGGCCTGACCCTCCATGTCCACCACTATCCGCCGGGCACGTCCAAGTGGAACAGAATAGAGCACCGCCTGTTCTGCCACATCTCGCAGAACTGGCGCGGCCGGCCGCTGACCGATCGTGTCGCGGTGGTGGAATTGATCGGCGCGACGACCACCAAATCCGGTCTCAAGGTCGAGTGCGCACTCGACACCCGCATCTATCAAAAGGGCATCAAGGTCAGCGACGCCGAGATGGTCGACCTCGACATCACCGGAGACCCGTTCCATCCCGAATGGAACTACACAATCAAGCCCCGAAGCTCGTAGCAATTATTGTGCGGCGTGGCCTTAAATCACGCCAACCAGCCGGGCGGGCATTATGTCGCCCGGCTGGTCGGTGTTCTAAACTCTTTGGCTGTGCGAGAAGCACCCATTCCGGTAAAAGACGGATGGGCACCGGGGCACCATGAGACTGACAAAAGACTTGCTTGCCGGACTGATGTTCTGCGCCTTTGGCGTCGGGGCCGCTGTCGTCGCGCGAGATTATAATTTCGGCTCGCTCAGTCGAATGGGATCTGGCTTCTTCCCGATCGTGATCGGCCTGGGCATTGCGATGCTTGGCGCGATCATCACCGCACAGGCGCTTCTCAAGCCTGAATCGAGCGAGCCGATCGGCGCGATCGAACTCAGACCGGTCTTTTTCGTCGGCGTCGCAATCATCGTCTTCGGTTTTCTCGTCGATGATTGGGGCCTGATTGCCGCCCTGGTTGCCTTGATCGTACTGGCGCGCTTCGGCGGCCACGAGGGCACGCCGCTTGAGGTGGCAATCATGGTGGTGGTCCTGACGGCCATCGCGATTGCGGTCTTTGTCTACGCGCTTAGTATCCGCCTCAACCTGTGGCCCAACTGATGGATCTCCTTTCCGATCTTTCCCTCGGGTTCAGCGTTGCCTTCACGCTGAACAACCTTTTCTACTGCTTCATCGGCGTCTTCGTCGGCACCGCCATCGGCGTCTTGCCGAGCGTCGGCCCGCTGGTGACGATCGCGGTTCTCCTGCCGCTCACCTTCGGCCTGCCGCCCTAAGGCGCGATGATCATGCTGGCGGGCATCTACTACGGCGCTGCTTATGGCGGTTCGACGACCGCCATCCTGGTCAACCTGCCCGGTGAATCCTCCTCCGCGGTGACCTGCCTGGACGGCTACCAGATGGCCCGGCAGGGCCGAGCCGGGCCTGCCCTGGCGATTTCAGCCATCGGCTCATTCGTCGCCGGCTGCTTCGGAACCGTTCTTATTGCCGTCGTCGCCCAGCCGTTGACCGAGCTCGCCTTGCGCTTCGGCGCACCGGAGTTCTGCGCGCTGATCGTCTTCGCGCTGATGACGACCGCGATCCTGGTCCGTGGTTCGCTGATCAAGGGCATCGCCGTTGCCATGCTCGGCGTGCTTTTCGGGCTTGTCGGTATCGACGTCACGTCCGGCGCCGACCGCTTCACCTTCGGCGTTCCGAGACTTGCCGACGGCATCCCCTTCGTCGTGGTCGCGATGGGCCTCTTTGCCTTCGCCGAAATCGTGGTCAATCTTGAGATGAGGGAAAGGCGCGAGGTCTTCACGACAAAGATCAAGGGGCTGATGCCCACATTGGCGGACCTCAAGGCGTCGTTCTGGCCGATCATCAGAGGCACCGCGCTTGGCTCCTTCTTCGGCATCCTTCCCGGCGCCGGCGCCACCATCGCCTCCTTTGGCGCCTACGCGCTCGAGAAGAAGATCAGCAAGCATCCGGAGAAATTCGGGACGGGCGTCATCGAGGGCGTCGCGGCGCCGGAAGCGGCGAACAACGCTGCCGCGCAGGGTTCCTTCATCCCGACGCTCACCCTCGGCATTCCGGGCAGCGCCACCATGGCGCTGATGCTCGGCGCGCTGATGATCCAGGGCATCACGCCCGGACCGCGCGTGCTGACCTCTCACCCGGAACTCTTCTGGGGGCTGGTCGCCAGCATGTGGATAGGCAACCTGCTGCTCGTCATCCTCAATCTGCCGCTGATCGGTCTCTGGGTATCGATGCTCAAGATTCCGTATCGCTGGCTCTTCCCGATCATCCTCGTCTTCTCGTGCATCGGCATCTACACGGTCAACAACAGCCAGATCGACGTGTACCTGATGGTGCTGTTCGGTGTGCTCGGCTACATCTTCGTCAAGCTCGACTGCGAGCCGGCGCCGTTCATCCTGGGCTTCCTGCTCGGACCGATGCTTGAAGTGAATTTCCGCCGGGCGATGCTTCTGTCGCGCGGCGATCTCGGAATCTTCGTCTACCATCCGATCAGCGCGGGGTTCCTTATCGCGACGGTGGCGCTGCTCCTCCTGATGATCATTCCGTCGTTCCGGAAGAAGAAGGATCAGGCAGTCCTCGAGGGCGAATAGCCCTTTAGCGTCCAGTGGTTACCGGGCGCTCCTGATAATCTGGATATCCAGTTCGCGGATCTTCTTGCGCAGCGTATTGCGGTTCACGCCGAGAAGCTCGGCTGCCTTGATCTGGTTGCCCCTGGTCGATGCCAAGGCAGCGCTGATCAGCGGATTTTCGACCTCGCGCAGGATGCGGTGATAGAGGCCCGGCGGCGGCAGGCCGTCACCGAAGCTCTGGAAGTAGCTCGACAGATGACGTTCGACTGAGCCTTGCAGGCTTTCGTCGCTGCCGTTGTCGACCGGCGCCAGCGCCATGGCGGGCTGGTCCAGCTCGGCCTCGATGATGTTCTCCGAGATCGTTTCCTGCGGATAGAGCGCGGCCAGGCGACGGATCAGGTTCTCTAACTCGCGGACATTGCCCGGCCAGCGATAGCGCTTGAGCTGCTCGTAAGCGGCCGGCTCGATGCGCTTGGACGGAAGCCCCTCCTTCTCGACTATGGTGAAGAAGTGGCGGACGAGGTCGGGGATGTCCTCGCTTCTCTCGCGCAGCGCCGGCAGGCGGATCGGCACGACATTCAGCCGGAAGAACAGATCCTCGCGGAACAGGCCCTGATTGATCAGGATGCGAAGGTCCTTGTTGGTCGCGGCGATGATGCGGACATCGGTCTTGATCGCCGTGCGGCCGCCGACGGTGGTGTACTCGCCCTGCTGGAGGACGCGCAGCAGGCGCGTCTGCGCCTCCATCGGCATGTCGCCGATCTCGTCCAGGAACAGCGTCCCGCCCTCGGCCTGCTCGAAGCGACCGGCGCTGCGGGCCTGAGCGCCGGTGAAGGCGCCTTTCTCATGGCCGAAGAGCTCGGCCTCGATCAGGTCGCGCGGGATGGCGGCCATGTTGATCGGCACGAATGGGCCGTTGCGGCGCTTGCCATAGTCATGCAGCGCGCGGGCGACGAGTTCCTTGCCGGTGCCGGACTCGCCGGCGATCATCACCGTCAGGTCGGTCTGCATGAGGCGCGCGAGGACGCGATAAATCTCCTGCATGGCCGGCGAGCGGCCGACCAGCGGGATGTTGTCGCCGGGCGGTTCGGGCGGCCCGTCGGCGCGGCGCGATTTGGGCTCTGCCAGCGCCCGGCCGACGATGGCGATCAGTTCCTTGAGGTCGAAGGGCTTGGGCAGATACTCGTAGGCGCCGCGCTCCGACGCGCGGATTGCCGTCATGAAAGTGTTCTGGGCGCTCATGACGACAATCGGCAATTCCGGCCGCACCCGCTTGATACGCGGCAGCAGATCGAAGGCGTTCTCGTCGGGCATGACGACGTCGGTGATCACGAGATCGCCGTCGCCCTGGCTGATCCAGCGCCAGAGCGTCGCCGCATTCGACGTCAGGCGGACCGTATAGCCGGCGCGCGACAGCGCCTGGTTGAGGACGGTCCGGATGGCAGCATCGTCGTCCGCCACAAGAATGTTGCCCACGGGCATTTCAGTCTTCCTTATCCTTGGCGATCGCGCGGTAAGTCGGGAGCAGAACGCGGAACGTGGTGCGGCCGGGCTGGGATTCGCATTCGATGACGCCGCCATGATCGCCGATGATCTTGGCAACCAGCGCGAGCCCCAATCCGGTCCCGTTCGCCTTGGTGGTGACGAAGGGGTCGAAGAGATGCGGAAGCAATTCCTCCGGCACGCCCGGCCCGTTGTCGCGAACGCAGAATTCAAGAGGCAACGTCACCTTGTTGGTGTTGCCGGGTACCGAAAGGCGCATGCCCGGCCGGAACGCCGTCGTCAGCATGATCTCGCCATCCGGCGAGTTGCCGATCGCCTCGGCCGCGTTCTTCACCAGGTTGAGGAACACCTGAACGAGCTGGTCGCGATTGGCGAAGACCGGCGGCAGGGACGGATCATATTCGTCGGCGATACGGATCGAGCGGGCAAACCCGCTGAGCGCGAGGCGACGGACATGGTCGAGCACCATGTGGATGTTGACCGGCTCGCGTTCGATCGGGCGTTCGTCCGAGAAGACTTCCATCCGGTCGACCAGCTTCACGATGCGGTCGGCTTCCTCGCAGATGAGCCGCGTCAGGGCGCGATCGTCGTCATCGACGGAGGTTTCGAGGAGCTGGGCAGCGCCGCGAATGCCGGAGAGCGGATTCTTGATCTCATGCGCCAGCATCGCGGCAAGCCCGGTCACGGTGCGGGCCGCGCCGCGATGGGTGAGCTGGCGATCGAGCTTGTCGGCGATGGTGCGTTCCTGCAGAACGATGACGACGCCTTCGTCGGGATCGGTGACCGGCGTGGCGTAGATGTCGACGATGCGCTCGGCGCCGTTTCGCGGCGTGCCGATATCGACGCGGTATTCGTTGACCGGCGCCGCCCTCTCCCGAACCTGCTCGATGAGAGCCAGAAGCGGGCTGCCGAAGGGCACGAAATGGGCGATCGGGTGGCGGCGAAGGACATTCGCCGAAGACTGAAAGAATGTTTCCGCAGCGCTGTTCGCCTCGACGATGTGGTTCAACGCATCGATGAGGACGACCGGGTGCGGCAGGGCGTCGAGAAGCGCGCCGGCCTTCCTGTCGCCGCTCCGTGAACGCCCTCCGATCATGAAGGTGCTCATGCCGCTCTCCGTTCCAGGTTTGCGCCAAACCACGTGCCGAGCAGCGCCTGGACTTTCGAGGGATCGGATTCGGTCAGGACCGCGCGGCGCAAGGGCGCCCGGTCGTTGGAGGCATCTGCGACGAGGTCCATGTACCAGCCGAGATGCTTGCGGGCGTGCCTGACGCCGACCGGCACGCCGTATTGCACGAGCATCGCGTCGTAGTGATCGAGGGCGATTTCGAGGAGCTTGTCCGGAGAGGGAGTGGCGGGCGGCTTTCCGGTACGGGCAAATTCAGCCACCGCGCCGGGAAACCAGGGCCGCCCATAGGCGCCGCGGCCGATCATGATGCCGTCGGCGCCGGAGAGCGTCAGCATGTCGCCCAGCCGATCGACGGAGGCGAGATCGCCATTGGCGATCAGCGGGATCGAGATCGCTTCCTTCACGGCACGGATCGCGGCCCAGTCTGCCGTGCCTGTATAGAACTGGCAGCGGGTGCGGCCGTGAACCGTGATCATGCTCACGCCGGCAGCTTCGGCACGCCGGGCGAGTTCCGGTGCGTTGAGCGTCGCGTGATCCCAGCCGAGCCGCATCTTCAGCGTGACCGGTTTGGACGTAGCGCCAACCGTCGCCTCGATCAGCGTGAGGGCATGGTCGAGGTCGCGCATCAGCGCCGAGCCCGAATAGCCGCCTGTGACCTTCTTGGCAGGGCAGCCCATATTGATATCGATGATATCGGCGCCGGACTCTTCCGCGGCGCGGGCGCCTTCGGCCATCCAGCAGGGCTCGCGGCCGGCCAGTTGAACGACATGCAGCGCGGCCGTGCCGCGCTCGGCACGCATCAGGGCTTCACGGTTGCCGGCGACCAGTTCCTCGCTCGCCACCATCTCGGATATGACGTAGCTGCAGCCGAAACGCGTCGCGAGATCGCGAAACGGGCGATCCGAGATCCCAGACATGGGAGCAAGGAAGACGCGATCGCGAATCACGTGAGGCCCGATGGTCAATGGTTGCGCCAGGGCCGGGAAAGGACTGTTTGTCAGTGTGGCCTGCATAAGCATTAGGCAAAGAATTGCCTGCACATATCTTAGTCAGAATCTGCCCGAGGGCAAGTCTGACTGTTTCTAATGTCGACTAGGTCGCAGCCTTGTGACGCTGTGCTAGACAGGGCTCAAAGGACGCTCCGATGAACGCACCCTCCTCCGTCACCGCATTGATCGTCGCCGCTGGCCGCGGCATGCGGGCAGGCGGCGATATTCCAAAGCAATATCAGTTAGTTGCCGGCATTCCCGTGCTGGCGCGCACAGTAGAGGCATTTCTGGCTCATCCGGCAGTCAGCGATGTGCAGGTGGTCATCGGAGCCGAGGATCAAGGCGCCTATGAGGCTGCCGTGGCGCAGAAGAGCCGCATGCGGCCATCCGTCGTCGGTCAGGACAGCCGTCAGGGCTCCGTACTGGCAGGCCTCCGCGTCTTATCGTCCAATGCCCCGGACAGGGTTCTCATCCATGACGGGGCCAGGCCTTTCGCAAATGCGGCACTCATCGACCGCGTGATCGCGGCGCTGCAGCATTCGGACGCTGTCGTCCCCACCCTCCCCGTCTCGTCGACGATCAAGGCGGTCGACGGTGAGGGACAGGTCGGCGCAACGATCCCGCGCGATGGGTTGCACGCCGCGGAGACGCCGCAAGGTTTCCGCTTTCCGGTCATCCTGGCGGCGCATGAGAAGGCGGCGCGAAGCGGATTGCAGTTCACCGACGATGCTGCGGTGGCTGAGTGGGCCGGAGTTCCGGTCAGGAGCGTTCCCGGCGAGCCGGGCAACATCAAGCTGACGACGGCCGGCGATATCGCGATGGCGGACAGGCGGATGACGATGGAAGCAATGCTTGGGCTTGGCGACATCCGGATCGGGCACGGATATGACGTCCATGCCTTTGGCTCCGGCACCTTCGTCACGCTGGGTGGCGTCGTCATTCCGCACGATGCCGGGCTGGTCGGGCATTCCGATGCCGATGTAGCGCTCCACGCGCTTACCGATGCCATATTCGGCGCGCTCGCCGACGGAGATATCGGCGCTCATTTCCCGCCCTCCGATCCGCAGTGGAAGGGCGCGCCGTCAGACCGCTTCCTTGCCGATGCGGTGCGTCGTGTTTCCGATCGCGGCGGAATCGTTGCCCATCTCGATGTCTCGATCCTCGCCGAGGCGCCCAGGATCGGCCCGCACCGCGACGCCATGCGCCAACGCATCGCCGCGATCTGCGGGATCGACATCGATCGCGTCGGCGTCAAGGCGACGACCAATGAGGGGCTCGGCTTCGTCGGCCGCTGCGAAGGCATCGCCGCCCATGCCGCGGCGACGATCCGCCTGCCCTTCGGAGCAAAAGCATGAGCGACCTAACTCCCCTCCTGCCGCTTGCCGCGGAAATCATCGAAGCGGCGAAGGCTGCGGGGCTGACGATCGCGACGGCGGAATCCTGTACTGCCGGCCTCATCATCGGAACGCTGACCGAAATTGCCGGCTCCTCGGCGGTCGTCGACCGTGGCTACGTCACCTATTCCAACCAGGCCAAGACCGAGATGGTCGGCGTGCCGGCCGATCTGATCGAGCGCGTCGGCGCGGTCAGTCCGGAAGTCGCCATCGCGATGACGGCCGGTGCGCTGGCACGTTCAGGCGCCGATCTCGCCGTTTCGGTCACCGGCATTGCCGGACCGGGCGGCGGCAGCGAGACGAAGCCGGTCGGCCTCGTGCATTTCGGCGCGGCCCGGCGCGGCCGGCCGGTCCGCCACGTCGAATGCCGGTTCGGGGACATCGGACGCTCCGAGATCAGGCTCGCGACGGTGCGGCAGGCGCTGACGATGCTGCGCGAGCTGATTCAGCCGTAGCTGCGCCGCGTTCAGAGCCGCGGCGCGCGACGATCGGAACGCTCGGTGAGGTCTTCCTCGACCTCTTCACGCGCAAACTGCGGCGCTACGCAGTCGTCAGCCGGAAATCGGACGTGAACCGGATCCTTGTCGGCTAGCTGTTGAGCCTCAACAGGTTATCCTCGCTGAGAGCCAGGCGGCTGATTGGTCGCCCGGCGCCGCATCGGCGAGCTAATAAAAACTCACAGCAAAGCCCTACGGCTTCCTAAATACCGTCAGCAACCCGACCTGCTCGATATCGGTCTTCAGCCGACGGTCCGACTCGGTTGGTAGCGGGGGACCCATCGGGGCCGAGCCTTGTAATCGGGCGGCGCCATGAAGGGCCTGCCACTCCGCCCAAGGCATCATGCGCGTGCCGAGCTTCGCATAATCGACGAACATGAAGCCCTGTTCGTTCGTGGTAATCGCCTCCGGCACCACCGGAAGCACGTCCTGCGCCATGACGCCCACATATTCCTCGGCGCCGCCGCCGGTGTAGCGGAACCGATAAAGAGGGATGTCTTCGCGCAGCCAACCGACCTGGGCAACATCCGTCTTAAGCAGACGGTCTGATGGGGTCGGCGGCGGCGGGCCCATCGGAGCTGTGGAACGGGAAGACTTTGTCATCTGCTTCACCTCACATGTGTTGCTGCCGGGAGGCCGAGTTTAGTCGAGAATTAGACCGGACACTAGACTGATTACTGGCGACTCTTGGCTAAACTCTGGTGGGTAATCTCGAGGGGCGGCAGTCCCGTAGCGTTTCCATTATCGCACTTCAAAGCGCTCGGGTTCATCGATGCCAACGGCGGAGGCGAAGGTGTACGCCTGAAGAAGGCCAGCGGGTAGTAAGTTGGCGAACGTTTCAAGCGACAGCCAGCGTCGGTGATGCTGCCGTCGGCAGGAGAATACGCGTGCTGTGCTGCAGTCCCGCGCCCGTGCTGCGTCGCCGCGTTCGTAGTAAGTTGTGAGAGTGACGATATGGTCGAGGGCGCCTCGTGGCGCTGCTACTCGCAATTGGTTCTTTGCAGGCAAGCAGCGCCTGGAGTCACCAGGAATAGACGGCGTAGTCGTCCGCCTTCTGATTGTTCAGCGCGCCGCGGTCGACCAGGCGGTCGCGGAGCGCGATCAGGTCTCCCCGGATTTTGCCGACGTCATGGTCAAGCAGACGTCCGCCGCGCTTGCGCAGCTTTCCGGCGACGATCACCGTATCGACGTCGCCGGGACTTGCGTAGAGAACACAGGTGGCGAGCGGATCGTTGACCGGCGACAGGCGGAGGCTGGCGGTGTCGAGGACAGCTTTGCCGTGCGGCTCGTGCATCGCCAATACGGCAACGTCACGCCGACGCCGGCGGGCGAACGTCTCTATCAGCGTTGCGTGGCCATCGTCCGCGGCATCGCCCATGCAGAAGATGAGGTGCGCGGCTACAGCCGGGCGCTCGAAGGCCAGGTGACGGTCGGCCTCATGCCAATCCTGACCCGCAGCCTGCTCGGGCCAACGCTGCGGCGGATGCGCGTCGAATATCCGAATGTCGCCGTCACGATCCGCGAGGCCGTCAGCAGCCAGCTTCTCGAACTGGTCGGATCCCAGGCAGTGGATTTTGCCATCGTGCCGGATGTCGACCCACCCGACGCGCTCAGCATTTCCTATCTCGGTCGAGCCCGGGAGATGCTGGTTACCGGCGAGCGCAACAGTCCGCTCCACGGCAAGCCGATCGACCTGCGAAGCGTGAAGCCGCTACGGCTGATCACGCCCGCGCACGGCAATATCCGGTCCGTCCGGCTGGCGCGCTACCTGGCCTCCATCGGGGTCGAAGCCGACGAGATGCTCGAACTCGATCCATTGTTCACTGCGCTCGAATATGTCTCGAACAGCGATTACGGAACAATCCTGCCGAACATCATGATGCTGCCGGAAATCGCCGAGGCCAATCTCTGCGTGCGGCCGATCAGTTCGCCGCCATTCTATCTGTCGCTTGCCGTGATAAAGCCCCGGCGCGCGACGATCGGAACACTCGGTGAGGTATTCCTAGATCTTTTCACGCGCGAACTGCGGCGCTACGCGATCGTCAGCCGGAAGTCGGACGTGAACCGGATTCTTGTCGGTTAGAGCAGGCGGGGTTGGGCGGAACGCTCGGCGCACCCCGCGCTATTGCGCCCTGCCCGCCTTCACCGGCCTCAGGACGGCCATGAGCGCGCCGTAAGGGGCCAGCATCAGGAACCCCAAGAGCAGCTTCACGACGTAATCGCCAAGCGCGAGCGAGACCCAGAGCGGCGCCTCGCCTCCGAGAAAGGAGACCGGAACGGCGAGCGAGCCGTCGGGATAAGCGAAGACAGTGTCGAGAAAAACGAAACTGGCGGCGAAGGCCAGCGCGAAGAAGATGACCGTGTCGATCATGGAGCTGACGAGGGTGGAGAAGAGTGGAGGCCGCCACCAAGCCTGATGGCGCAGCCTGTCGAAGATCGTCACGTCGAGAAGCTGCGCGACGAGGAACGCCGTGCCCGATGCGATGGCGATGCGTGGTGTGGCGAGCCAGATCGAAAGGATGACCGCGATCGCGAAGCCGGCCACGACGACTTTGCGCGCGCCGGCCGCCCCAAGGCGCCGGTTGGTCAGGTCGGTGACGAGAAACGAAACGGGGTAGCTGAAGGCGCCCCAGGTCAACACCTGGCCGAGGCCAAGATAGTTGAAGGGGAATTGGACGAGGAAATTCGAAGCCGCGACGATCGCGACCATTGCGGCCACGAACGGCCAGAGTGGTGGGACTTTGATCATTTTTTTATCCTGGGGTGATGGAACCAGTTGGGAAGTCTGGGACGGCGGGCCTTCAAACCTTCGCCGCGACTGCGGCAGATGGATTCCGGTAGATCTCGTCGGCGCGGACCTCGAAGGCTTCGGCGAATTTGCGGAAGGCACGGTCGAAGACGGCGCCCATCAGCATGCCGAGCGTGCGCGACTTGAATTCGTAGTCGATCGAGAAGCCGACGACGGATTCCGTCGCCGACACCGGCTGGAAGGCCCAGCGATTGTCGAGATGGCGGAAGGGGCCATCGAGATAGGCAGCGGCGATCTTTAGCGCCGGATGGTCGAGGATGACGCGGCTCGTGAAGGTCTCGCGGACCGGGCCGTAGGCAATGGTCATGTCCGCCACGAGAATGTCCTTGCCTTCATCGCGCGCCCGGCCATGCACGACCAGGCGTTCGCATAACGGAACGAACAGCGGATAGGATTCGATCTCGGCGACGAGGTCGAACATCTGTTCCGCCGAATGACGGACGCGGCGCTCGGTCAAGAATTTGGGCATCGCGGAATTCGGCTCAGCTTCTTTGCCGCGCCGCGCGGGCGGCGCGGAGCCGGGCGAAATCCTCGCCGGCGTGATGCGACGAGCGGGTCAGCGGGCTCGCCGAGACCATCAGGAATCCCTTGGCATAGGCGATCGTCTCATAGGCCTTGAACTCTTCCGGCGTGACGTAGCGCATCACCGGATGATGCTTGCGCGTCGGCTGGAGATACTGGCCGATGGTGAGGAAGTCGACATCGGCAGAACGGAGGTCGTCCATGAGCTGGAGGACTTCGTTCCGCTCCTCGCCGAGGCCGACCATGATGCCCGACTTGGTGAACATGGCCGGGTCGCGCTCCTTCACTTCCTGCAGCAGACGCAGCGAATGGAAGTAGCGGGCGCCCGGCCGCACCGTCAGGTATTTGGACGGCACGGTTTCGAGATTGTGGTTGAAGACGTCGGGCCGCGCCGTGACGACTTTCTGGAGCGCGCCGGGCTTGCGCAGGAAATCCGGCGTCAGCACTTCGATCGTCGCCGGGCTCTTGCGGCGGATGGCGGAGATCACCTCGGCAAAATGCCTGGCGCCGCCATCATCGAGATCGTCGCGATCGACCGAGGTGATGACGACATGCATCAGGCCGAGCTTGGCGACCGCGTCGGCGACCTTCTCCGGCTCGCTGGCATCGAGCGGCCCCGGCAGGCCGGTGCGCACATTGCAGAAGGCGCAGGCGCGGGTACAGGTATCGCCCATGATCATGAAGGTGGCGTGCTTCTTCGACCAGCACTCGCCGATATTCGGGCAGCCGGCCTCCTCGCAGACCGTGACGAGGCCATGTTCGCGGACGATCGCCGTCGTCTCGCGATAGACCGGCGAGCCGGACGCCCTCACCCGGATCCAGTCCGGCTTCCGCAACAGCTCGCTATCCGGGCGTTTCTGCTTCTCCGGATGGCGCGGCCGGGCGCTGCGGTCGGTGAGCGTGTCGAGGATGGTCGTCATGTCACTGGCTTTGCCGATAGGCCCTTCGCCGTCAAGCGGACATCGAATTCGTCAATGGTACCAGAGACTTGTTGCATAAGCCTGAAGAACCGGCCAATACGCGAGTCCCCTTTGTTTTCAATGATATAGGCACCCGCCCCGAAAGCACAGAATCGAGCCGCGCAGGTCTGCCATGCGGGATGGGCGGGCCGGGCCCGGAGGGCCGGCCCGCCGCTCCGCTATTTTTTGTTCTTGAGGTTCAGCTTCTCGGAAAGCTTGGCAAGCGTTTCGACCTCGGAAGCGATGAAGGCACCGAAGTCCGCGGGAGCGCTGCCGACCACGGTCGAGCCGATGTCGGCCAGCTTTTTCTGCGTGGCCGGCGAACGAGCGGCCTCGACCACCGTGGCGCGGATCTTCTCTATGATCTCAGGCGGCGTGCCGGCCGGCACGACGATGCCGTTCCAGAGATTGAAGGCATAGTCGGGATAGCCCGACTCCGCGACTGTCGGGACGTCGGGAAGAAGTGAGAGGCGCTCCTTCGAGGTCACGGCGAGCGGGCGCAGCTTGCCGTCCTGGATGAAGGGCAGCGCCACGGCCAGCGGCGAGAAATAGACCTGCGTCTCGCCGGATACCACGGCGCGCAGCGATTCACCGCCGCCCTCATAGGGTATTTCGGTCATTGCTATGCCGGCCTGGTCCTTGAATATCTCCGCAGCGAGGAAGGTGACGCTGCCCGTTCCGGCAGATGCATAGTTCAGCGCATCCGGTTTCTCCTTCGCCAGCGCCACTAGCTCCGCGAGCGTCTTCGCCTCGAGCGAGGGATGGACGACGACGACATGCGGAGCAGAGTTGGTCTGCGTGACCGGAGCAAGGTCCTTCAGGAGGTCGTAGGGCAGATCATCGTTGAGGCTGACGTTGGCCGCCTGAGCGTTTCCGATGAGCGCCCAAGTGTAGCCGTCCGGCCTCGCTTTGGCGACGAGGTCCGTGCCCACCGTGCCGGCGGCACCCGTCCGGTTCTCGACGACAATCGACTGTCCGAAGATCGGCGACGCGGCGTCGGCGACGACGCGGGCGATCGTGTCCGAGCCGCCGCCGGCCGAGCTCGGCACGATGAGCGTCACGGTCTGATCGGGATAGTTCTGGGCAAAGCCGGGCGCGGCTCCAGCGCAAAGCAAGGCGAAGCCGGCCAGCCCGGCTGTGCGCGATCCAAGTCGTCTCATCAGCAATTCCTCCGCGATCGAAACAGGGGTAACCGCGGCAGCCGTTCCTCCCGCCACACGCGGCTCGCACAGTGTGCAACCCCACAGGGCGATATGCCAGACTTAATGGATCAATCGGCGCGTCTTCCACCGCCGCGGATCTTGCGCCAGATGAAGAGGAACAGGATCGCGCCAAGGGTGGCGACGACGAGGTTGGCAACGAAGCCGACGGTCGGCGGGGCGTCGACGGCGCGGGCGATGATGCCGCCGACGAAGGAGCCGATGAGCCCGACGATCAGGTTCTTGATGAGACCATGATTGGATTCGGTGACGCGCTCGGCGATGTAGCCGGCGATCAGACCGATCAGGATCATGCTGAAGAAACCGACGCCGTCATCCATGCTCAAACCTCCAGACCCGCGCGATGCGCTCGGACGCGACGGGAGATAAGTGCTTCCGGGGCGCGATGCAACGCCTCAGGGCGGCGTGCTCAGGTGATGATTTCGGCGATTGTCAGGACGACGATCGCACCGAGGAAGGCAACGATGACCTGCTCGACGAACGGGTTGCCGATATTGAGCTTGATGTTGAGCTGGCTGGCGAGGACGCCACCGACCACGGAGCCGATCAGGCCGGCGATGATGTAGCCGATGAGGCCGCCGCCGCTGCCGACCACGATGCTGGCGAGCCAGCCGGCGATCAGGCCGATGACGATCCAGATGACAATCGATTTCGCGTCCATGCTCATGCCCAGCCCCTTTTTGGTCGCGTAGCGATTCGTAGCCTTGGCAATTTTAGCGTGCCTCGGCCGCCTCCCCAACCCGCGATACCACACCCGGCGTCAGGTCGAGGGCGGCGGCCGGGCGGATGATCCGGAAACGCCAGAGCGTTGCCCGCAGGAATGCGCCGAAGCCGAAGAGATAGAGCACGAGCACGATCCAGAGGCCGGTGACCGGGATGAGCAGGATACCACCGAGGACGATGGCGCCGGCGACCAGGAAGAAAAGCAGGCTGCCGGTACCCAGCCAGACGCTTCGCCGTGCAGCCACCCAGCCGATCAGGCCTGCGGCTGCCACGGGCAGTGCCAGGACCTTGACGGCCGGAAACAGCAGGAGAAGCGAGAAGCCCAGCGGGAAGCCGATCAGCGTCGCCATGAGCAGGATGGAGACGGCGAGGATCACCAGCGTCGCGACGATGCCGTAGAGAAGGCTGGGCAGCGGGCGGAAACGGAAATGATCGACGGCTTCGCTGAAAGTGTTGCGGGCGAAGATCAGGAGGAGGACGCCGCTCAGCACGACGGATAGCGCAAAGATCCCGGCGAGAGCCGGATCGTTGATCGCCGGAATTTTTTCCAGCCATCGGGCCGGCGGCTGTTCGCGCAGCACCTCGCCGGCGATCGTCGCGGCGGGATCGATCTGCGGGTCGCGGATCGATCGGACAAGCAGCGTCCCGCCGAGGACCGCCTGCGGGCCGACGATCAGTCGTTCGGCATGGACGGTGACGGGGCCGTCGAGACGGCCGTTCAGGGTGACGACGGCGCCGGCAAAATCGGCCGGTCCGGTGACATGGCCTTCGAAGATGAGGCTGGCGCCGGCGGCCTTGAGCACGCCGGCGATATCGCTGAGCGGGCCGATGCGGAGGCTGGCACCGGCGGCACTCAGCGCCCCGCCGACGGGCAGGTCGACATCGACCGCGGCACCGGCCGCCATGAGGTCGCCGGCGACACGGCCGCGCAGCGTGACGCGGGCACCGGCCGCGCGCACGGTCCCGCCGGATTGCGCATCGACCGTGACGTCGGCGCCGGCGGCCCAGATATTCCCTTCCACCGCACCGCGGATATCGACCATCGCGCCGGCCGCCTTGACGCGGGCTGCGGCGCCATCGACGGAGACGCGGGCGCCGGCGGCGCGGACCTCGTCGCCGGCCGCTTCAACGGCGACGACCGGACCGACTTCCGAGACATGGCCGCGCGACTGGCTCAGGCCCGGCGAGACGCCGAGCGCGAGGGTGCCGAACGAGAGCGCTGCCGCGGCGAGCCAGCGGACCGTCCTAGACATGGATCGCCCTCTCATAGGCGTTGAGCACGCTCTCATGCATCGTCTCGGAAATGGTCGGATGCGGGAAGACCGCCTGGATCAGCTCTTCTTCCGTCGTCTCCAGATTCATGGCGACGACGAATCCCTGGATCAGCTCGGTGACTTCCGGGCCGACGAGATGGGCACCGAGGAGCTGGCCGGTCTTCTTGTCGAAGATAGTTTTCGCGAGACCCTCCGGCTCGCCGAGCGCGATCGCCTTGCCGTTGGCGAGGAAGGGGAAGCGCCCGACGGCGATGTCGTAGCCGGCTTCCTGGGCTTTCTTCTCGGTGAGGCCGACCGAAGCGATCTGCGGGGCGCAATAGGTGCAGCCCGGGATCTTCAGCTTGTCCATGGCATGCGGCTTCTTGCCGGCGATCTGCTCGACGCAGATGACGCCCTCATGCTCGGCCTTGTGGGCGAGCATCGGGGCGCCGGCGACATCGCCGATCGCGTAGATGCCGGGGATATTGGTGCGCGCATAGCCATCGACGGCGATCGTGCCGCGCTCGAATTTCACGCCGAGCTTCTCGAGGCCGATATCCTCGACATTGCCGACGACGCCGGCGGCCGAGATCAGGCGATCGGCCTTGATCTCCTGGGTCTTGCCGTCCTTCGCCTCGATCGTGGCGGTGACCGAGTTCTTGTCCTTGGTCACCTTCGACACTTTGGCATCGGTGATGATCTTGATGCCCTGCTTCTCGAAGCGCTTGCGGGCATGGGCCGCGATCTCCTCGTCCTCAACCGGCAGGATCTGCGGCAGGATCTCGACCACCGTCACCTCGACGCCCATCGTCCGGTAGAAAGAGGCGAACTCGATGCCGATGGCGCCCGAGCCGACGACGAGCAGCGATTTCGGAAGCTCGCGCGGGTTCATCGCCTCGAAATAGGTCCAGATGAGCTTACCGTCCGGCTCCATGCCGGGCAGCGCGCGCGGCCTGGCACCGGTCGCGACGATGATGTGCTTGGCCGCATAGTCGTCACCGCCGAGCGCGTTCTTCGGCGGGTTGTCGGTGGCCTTCACCGATATCTTGCCGGCCGCAGTGATCGTCGCCTGCCCCCAGATCAGATCGACCTTGTTCTTCTTGAGAAGGAAGCCGACGCCGTTCGACATCTGGTTGGCGATGCCGCGCGAGCGCTTGACGATCGCCGCAGCGTCGAAGGTCACATCCTTGGCGGAAAGGCCATAGTCGGATGCGTGGGTGAGCTGGTGGTAGACCTCGGCCGAGCGGAGCAGCGCCTTGGTCGGGATGCAGCCCCAGTTCGGGCAGATGCCGCCGAGATAGGATCGCTCGATCACGCCGACCTTGAGGCCGAGCTGTGCGGCCCGGATGGCAGCGACGTAGCCGCCGGGACCGGAGCCGATGATCAGGATGTCGTAGGCGTCTGCCATTGTTGAATTCCCTATCTCAAAACCGACGGTTCGCCTGCGAGACGAACATAGACCTTATGCTGCGCGAGCGCGGCGAGGATGATGCCGCCGACCACGAACCAGCCGAGGAGGCGGTTCTCGCCGGGGATGAAACAGGCGGTCGGCCCGCAGGTGAAGGCAATCGCGACGAAGCCGAAGCCAGCAGCCGAGCCGGCGATCGTCGCCGACGTCCAGTTGATGGAATGGCGCATCGAGAAGCGGATGACGTTCCAGACGATGCCGAGCGTCAGGAGCAGCATCGGCACCATCGCAAGCAAGGGCGCACCGGCAAAACCGTCGATCGGCGGCCCCAGGCGAACGCTGAGAATCCAGAGCCCGATGACGGCAAACAGGACGGCGAACTCGGCCAGCACCGAGAGGAGGAAAGCCCGCGCAACGCCGGTTTGTTCGCTCATCAGCCTCTCCGCTTCGCCGCCAGGGTCATCTCGATCGACCCCCTACGACGAGATACGTCTCGTCCCGCAGGATTTCTAGCATGGGAAGGAACCCCGCCATAAGCCGCATCCGCAGATCAGGAATGCGGCTTTGTCAGAAGCACCCAATCGCCGCCGCGGCTGAAGCCGGGATAGGCGATGAGCGGCCGGCGGGATTGCTCGCGATAGCCGGTCTTGTCGTAAAGGCGAACGGCGGGCTCGTTCTCGGAGGCGACGATGATCGCCATCCCTTTCGAACCGGCGTCGCGGCCGAGTTTGTCGGCATGGGTAAGGAGCGCCGAGGCGACGCCCTGCCCGCGATATTCAGGATAGGTGGCGAGCACATTGACGTACCAGTGGCCCGGCGCCTCGGCCTCGAGCAGCGTCAGATCGCGGGCGAACCGGCTCATGGTCTCGAGGTCGGAGAGATCGACCTGGTCCTCGATGCGGTAGCAGACGAGACTGCCGGCAACGGCGCCGTCGTGCTCGGCGATCCAGGCATTGCGCCAGGCAAAGGCGCCTTCATCGCGGAGGGCACGATTGCGGCCGACCTCAAACGGCCCCTGCCCGGGCTCGGCGAGCTCCGCCCAGAAATGCGAGGGCAGCCCCTCGCCCGCCATGTCGACGAAAGCGACGAGGTCGGTGACGTCGCGGCGGGTGGCGGGGCGGATGATGACGTCGGCCATTTCCGGCCTAGATCGTGATGCTTTGCGGTTGAACCATCGACGCTAACCCGGTCCGCTCGTCCCCGCTGCGAGCGGGGACCCAGGGGCGACAGACTTAGGCCGCGCCGCGAAACCCTGGGTTCCCGCTTTCGCGGGAATGAGCGGAGTACGGATGGGCCGATTCCTCATCTGGCTAGGCCAGCATGCCCGCCGGCTTCTCGATCAGGGCCTTGAAGGCGCCGAGGAGTTCGGCGCCGAGCGCGCCGTCGATGGCGCGGTGGTCGGCCGAGAGCGTGACGCTCATGACGGTCGCGATCCTGACCTCGCCCTTCTTCACCACCGCCTTCTCGAGGCCCGCGCCGACGGCGAGGATCGAGGCGTGGGGCGGGTTGATGACCGCGGCGAAATCCTTGATGCCGTACATGCCGAGATTGGAGATCGCCGTCGTACCGCCCTGATATTCATGCGGGGCGAGCTTGCGGGCGCGGGCGCGGGCGACGAAATCCTTCATCTCGATGGCGATGGCCGAGATGCGCTTGGTCTCGGCGCTGCGCACGACCGGCGTGATCAGGCCGCCCGGAATCGAGACGGCGACGCCGACGTCGGACTTCTTGTGATGCAGCATGCCGCCTTCGGTCCAGGTGACATTGGCATCCGGAATGCGCTGCAGGGCGAGCGCCATCGCCTTGATGATGAGATCGTTGACCGAGATCTTCCAGATTGCGTCGCCGGCCTTGTCGCGCGGCGCCGCGGCGTTGATCTCCTTGCGGAGCGCCAGCAGCGCGTCGATCTCGGTATCCATCGTCAGGTAGTAATGCGGGATGGTCTGCTTGGCCTCGATCAGGCGCTTGGCGATGATCTTGCGCACATTGTCATGCGGCACGACCTCGAAGCTGCCTTCCTCGAAAAGCTTCATGATCTGTGCATCGGACGGCGCCTGGACCGGGCTCGGGCCGGAGGTCGGTGCGGATGGCTGCTTCGCCGCGAGCAGCGTCTTGCCGGAGGTCGCGGCCTCGACATCGGATTTCACGACGCGGCCATGCGGGCCGGAGCCGGCAACCCGCGACAGGTCGATGCCGCCATCCTTCGCCAGGCGGCGCGCCAGCGGCGAAGCGAAGACACGGCCGGCGCCGCTATCGGAGACGGAAGGAGCGGCGGCTGCAGTCACGGGCTTTTCCTTTGGCGCTTCAGTCTTGGTCGGTTCGGTCTTTGCGGGCTCGGCCACAGCGGGAGCCGCTTCGGCCTTCGCCGGCGTGGCAGCGGGCTTCGGAGCGGTCGCAATCACGCTCTTGTCTTCGCCTTCGGAGAGCAGGATCGCAATCGGCTGATTCACCGGCACGTCCTGCGTGCCCTCGGCGACGAGGATCTTGCCGAGCGTGCCTTCGTCGACCGCCTCGACTTCCATCGTCGCCTTGTCGGTCTCGATCTCGGCCAGCAGGTCACCGGACTTGACGGTGTCGCCTTCCTTCTTGAGCCACTTGGAAAGGTTGCCCTTTTCCATGGTGGGCGACAGCGCCGGCATGAGGATGTTGATCGGCATCGCTAGTGGCCCCGCTCGTTGCCTTCGGAAGTCTGGCCGAGGTCGGTCGGACAGTCGAGTTCCGCCTGGAACATCTCGACCATCCGGGCCATCGCCTCGGCCTCGTCCATGACGCCTTCCTTCTCGAAGACGCGCGCCGCATGGCGCGCGACGTCGACAAGCAACATGCCCCACATGCCGGGATCGTCGAAGGCGCGGGTGAAGGAGATCGACAGGCCGCCATCGACGACGAAGGCGCGCAGCACCTCCACCGCATCGGGATTGGCGAGCGCGTCCGGCGGTACTGGCTGTTCCTTCGGTCCGGCGCTCATGGCAAATCGGCTTCCGCTATTTCCGCTTGGCGGCTGGTTTGCGGACCGGCTTCTTCGCCGCGCGCTTCACGGCCGGCTTCCTGGCGGTCTTCTTCTCTTCGGTCGTGATCGACTTGGCGAGCTTTTCGACATTCTTGACGAGCTTGCCGAGGGCCTTCTGAAGAACGCCGAGTTCCTTCTTGCGGACGGCGAGCGTGTTCACGACCACCTTCCGCTTCTTCTTCAAGATGCTCGGCATGGAGATGGTCGGAATGACCGAGACGACCTTATCGACGAAGCTATCCGAATCCGACATCGCAGAATCTCCTAGCGGTACGTCACCGCTTTCGCCGCCTCGACAACCTCGGCGACGTTCGGCAATGCTAGCTTCTCCAGATTGGCGGCGTAAGGCATCGGCACATCTTTTCCGCTGACCTTCAAAACCGGCGCATCCAGCCAATCGAAGGCGCGCGCCATGATCTCGGAGGCGACATAGGCGCCGATCGAGCCGACCGGCCAGCCTTCTTCCACGACGATGCAGCGCGACGTCTTCTTCACCGATTCGAGGACCGTATCGAGATCGAGGGGGCGCAGCGTGCGCAGATCGATGATCTCGGCCTCGATGCCCATGCCGGCGAGTTCGACGGCCGCCTTCGTGGAATAGGTCATGCCGATGCCGAAGGAGACGATGGTGAGGTCGGAGCCCTGCCGGACGATGCGCGCCTTGCCGATCGGCAGGACGAAATCGTCGAGCTTCGGCACCTCGAAGGACTGGCCGTAGAGGATCTCGTTCTCGAGAAAGATGACCGGGTTCGGGTCGCGGATCGCCGCCTTGAGAAGGCCTTTCGCGTCCGCCGCCGAATAGGGCATGACGACCTTGAGGCCGGGAATGCTCGCATACCAGCCGGAGAAATCCTGGCTGTGCTGGGCGGCGACGCGCGCAGCGGCGCCGTTCGGGCCGCGGAAGACGATCGGGCAACCCATCTGGCCACCCGACATATAGAGCGTCTTCGCCGCGGAATTGACGAGCTGGTCCATCGCCTGCATGGCGAAGTTGAAGGTCATGAACTCGACGATCGGCTTCAGGCCGGCGAGTGCCGCGCCGACGCCGAGGCCGGCGAAGCCATGCTCGGTGAGCGGCGTGTCGATGACGCGCTGGGCGCCGAACTCTTCCAGGAGACCCTGCGTGACCTTGTAGGCGCCCTGATACTCGGCGACTTCCTCGCCCATGATGAAGACGTCCTGGTCGCGGCGCATCTCTTCGGCCATCGCGTCACGGAGCGCTTCGCGGACGGTGATGGTGGTCATCTCGACATTGGCCGGCAGGCTCGGATCGGCCAATGGCCGCTCCTGCGGTGCAGCCGGAACCGGCGCGGGCTTCGCGACGGCAGTCTTCTCGGACGTCTCGGGAGCCTTGGCTTCAGCCGGCTTGCCGTTCGGCTTCGCGGCCGGCGCTGCGGACTTCGCCTCGCTGGCGGACTCGCCCTCGCCGGACAGGCGCGCGATCGGCGTGTTGACCTTGACGTTGTCGGTGCCTTCGGCGACCAGAATCGAGGCAAGCGTCCCCTCGTCCACGGCCTCGACCTCCATCGTCGCCTTGTCGGTCTCGATCTCGGCGATGATGTCGCCAGCCTTGACGCTGTCGCCCTCGGCCTTCAGCCATTTGGCGAGCTTGCCCTCTTCCATCGTGGGCGAAAGGGCGGGCATCAGAATATCGATCGGCATGTGGCGGCGGTTCCCTGTCTGTCGTCGTCGCTCTTGGTCAGGCCCGGTAGATGTCGGTCCAGAGTTCCGACGGATCCGGCTCGGGACCGGCCTGAGCGAACTCGGCACAGTCGACGACGATGTCGCGAATCTTTTTCTCGGTCGCTTTCAGTTGTTCTTCGCTTGCCCAGCGATTCTTGAGCAGGCGACCGCGGACGAGTTCGATCGGATCGCTCTCGTCCCGGATCTTCTGCACCTCTTCGCGGGTGCGATACTTGGCCGGATCGGACATCGAGTGACCGCGATACCGGTACGTCAGCATTTCCAGGATATAGGGTCCTTTCCCGGCGCGGCACCATGCGACGGCCTTGTCGCCCGCGGCCTTCACGGCACGTACGTCCATGCCGTCGACCTGCTCGCCGGGAATGTTGAAGGAAAGGCCGCGCCGCGAAAAATCGGTCTGCGCCGAGGAGCGCGTTACCGACGTGCCCATGGCATAGCGGTTGTTCTCGATGATGTAGACGGCCGGCAGCTTCCAGAGTTTGGCCATGTTGAAGCTCTCATAGACCTGGCCCTGGTTGGCAGCGCCGTCGCCGAAATAGGTCAGGCAGACGCGGTCGTTCTTGCGGTAGCGGTTGGCGAAGGCAAGGCCGGTGCCGAGCGATACCTGGCCGGCGACGATGCCGTGGCCGCCGAAGAAATTCTTCTCCCGCGAGAACATGTGCATCGAACCGCCCTTGCCGAGCGAGTAGCCCGTCCGGCGGCCGGTCAGTTCCGCCATGACACCGCCCGGATCCATGCCGCAGGCCAGCATGTGGCCGTGGTCGCGATAGCCGGTGATGACCTGGTCGCCATCCTCGATCGCCATCTGCATTCCGACGACAACGGCTTCCTGACCGATATAGAGATGGCAGAAGCCGCCGATCAGCCCCATGCCGTACATCTGCCCTGCCCGCTCCTCGAAGCGGCGGATGAGCAGCATCTGCTCGAAGGCGCTGAGTTCCTGCTCGGCCGAGAAAGCGGCGGGCGCCGAAGCCTTGCTCACTGTTCCGCCATTCGTCCCGCGCTTGGCGGAAGCTGCCGAAGGTTTCGGGCTGGTGGCGGCTTTACGCTGAACCTGGGCTTTGGCCATGCGCTATCACTCCCCGCGAGGTCACAATTTCTATTGTGGGGGAAGGTAGCGGAAGGACTTTGCCAAACCAAGAAGTGCAGCGGTCTATTTCAAGCAGATCTAATATGCTGAAATGTGATAGGCGTTCGCGCCTGCACAATATTATTGTGCACTGCAATATAGCTGTAAGACTACTGCAATTTCTGCTGAGGGGCGGTCATTCTGATCACAACCTCATCGGCTCTAATCCGGTTAAGCGCCGAACGCGCCTGTACATCCACCATATCGGCATCGAGCTTTTCGGAGCGGAGCAGCATGACGCGCCGCTCGAAGTCGGCATGTTCGCGTTGCAGCGAAGCCAGTTGCACGGAAAGGCGCTTGGCTTCGATCTCGAGACGATCCATCGCCCAGATTCCATAATAACCGTGAAAGGCATGGAAGCCGAAATAGCCGAGGAAGGCCACGGTCACGAGCGGCATCCACAGGCGTTTCAGGCGGGACTGACGATGCTGGCGGGTGATCATGGCGATTCCGATTCCGATGGAATCGACAATGCGCGAAGAGGCTTAATGGAGCGTTGCCGCGGAGCGCGAAGCGGTCCCGGCCGGCGTGCTTTGTCGAGCGCGTCATACACCCTCGGGACAAGCGTTTCATGCCAGCGATTTCTGGGTTTCTCGCCTTCTAAATCAGGCGAGGATTTTCTCGTATCAATCTATGAAGGCTGCAGTTTCGCTTGAGTCCGAGTTCCGTCGCGATGCGATCGACACCTGAGCGGTGGCGGCGAACCGCTCTTCGAGCGATTCGCTATCTATTCTCCGTAAGCCATTGCAATATCTATCGGATGGACCCGCGTCCGGCATATTGCGCGGCCGGTCCAAGCTCCTCTTCGATACGCAGAAGCTGGTTGTATTTCGCGAGCCGGTCGGAGCGCGCAAGCGAGCCGGTTTTGATCTGGCCGCAATTGGTGGCGACCGCGAGATCGGCGATCGTCGTATCTTCGGTCTCGCCCGAGCGATGCGACATGACGGCGGTGTAACGCGCCTTGTGGGCCATCTCGACGGCGGAGAGCGTCTCCGACAGCGTGCCGATCTGGTTGACCTTGACGAGGATCGAGTTGGCGACGCCGCGCTTGATGCCGTCGGACAGGCGCTTCGTGTTGGTGACGAAGAGGTCGTCGCCGACGAGCTGGCACTTGTTGCCGATCTTGGCGGTCAGTTCCTGCCAGCCGTCCCAATCGTCTTCCGCCATGCCGTCCTCGATCGACACGATCGGGAACTTGGCGACGAGGGCGGCGAGATAGGCGACCTGGGCCGAGCGGTCGCGCGTCTTGCCCTCGCCCTCATAGACATATTTGCCGTCCTTGAAGAACTCGGTCGCGGCGCAATCGAGCGCCAGGCAAACGTCGTCGCCAGGCTTGAAGCCGGCCTTCTCGATCGCCTTCGAGACGAAGTCAAGCGCCACCTCGGCCGAAGACAGATTGGGCGCGAAGCCGCCCTCGTCGCCGACGCTGGTGTTGTGACCGGCATCGTGGAGCTGCTTCTTGAGGGTGTGGAAAATCTCGGCGCCCATGCGCAGGGCGTCGGCGAAGGTCTCGGCGCCGACCGGCATGATCATGAATTCCTGGAAGTCGATCGGGTTGTCGGCATGCGCCCCGCCATTGACGACGTTCATCATCGGCGTGGGCAGCAGGCGGGCATTGGTGCCGCCGACATAGCGGTAAAGCGGCAGCGTCACGGCATCGGCCGCGGCCTTGGCGACGGCGAGCGAGACGCCGAGGATGGCGTTGGCGCCAAGGCGGGCCTTGTTGGGCGTGCCGTCGAGATCGATGAGCGTCTGGTCGATGAGGACCTGGTCCTCGGCATCCATGCCGCCGATCGCCTCGAAGATCTCGCCGCCAACGGCCGCGACCGCCTTGCTGACGCCCTTGCCGAGATAACGGTTCTTGTTGCCGTCGCGGAGCTCGACCGCCTCATGGGCGCCGGTCGAGGCGCCCGACGGCACCGCGGCGCGGCCGAGCGACCCGTCTTCAAGAACGACCTCGACCTCGACGGTGGGGTTACCCCGGCTGTCGAGAATTTCGCGGCCAATGATGTCGACGATAGCGGTCATGTCGTGCCCCGGTTACGGACCCTTGTTGCGCCGCTTCTACAGGACGGTTTCGCGGTGCGGAAGAGGAAGCAATGACGCAAAAGCGTCATTAATGCTTGTCTGTTTCGTCGCCTCTGGCGCATAGAGCCCGAAAGGCAAAGACAAAACTGCAGCTCGGGCGATCCGTCGCCATCCCCGACGGCCCGGAAAAGGCCGTCCTCGATCGTGTCCCGAACCCACATCCTGACGACAGATATCTGGCGCGCTTCACCTTTCCGGAATTCACCTCGATCTGCCCGGTGACCGGCCAGCCCGATTTCGGGCACCTCGTCATCGACTATGTGCCGGGCAAGTGGCTGGTCGAATCCAAGTCCCTGAAGCTGTTCCTGCAGTCGTTCCGCAACCACGGCGCCTTCCATGAGGACGTGACGGTCGGGATCGCCAAGCGCGTGGCCGATCTCCTCGACCCGCAATGGCTCCGGATCGGCGGTTATTTCAACCCGCGCGGCGGCATGCCGATCGACGTCTTCTGGCAGACCGGCAATCCGCCCTCAGAGGTCTGGCTGCCGGACCAGGGCGTCGCCGGCTATCGCGGGCGGGGTTGAAGCGAAGGCACTCGCCCGATCACCTCCGTCACCCCGGCGGACGCCGGGGTCCACCGTGAGGGACGCTACACCGGCCGGTCACCATGGATTCTGGCTTTCGCCGGAATGACCAGCGTGGGGGGATGGCGCGTCGGTCCAATAAGAGCCGTTTGCTCAGCGGTGCGTCTTCCGCCGTGCCTTGGCGATGCGGTCGAAGGCGAGGAGTTCTTCCAGGAACGGCGCCAGGTCTTCGATCGGCAGCATGTTGGGGCCGTCAGACGGGGCCTTGTCGGGATCCTGGTGGGTTTCGATGAATACCCCGGCGACGCCGACGGCGACGGCGGCACGGGCCAGCACCGGAACGAAACGGCGCTCGCCGCCCGATGTCGTCCCCTGCCCGCCCGGCTGCTGGACTGAATGGGTGGCGTCGAAAATGACCGGCGCGCCGGTGTCCTTCAGGATCGGCAGTGCGCGCATGTCGGAAACCAGCGTGTTGTAGCCGAAGCTCGCGCCGCGCTCGGTCAGGAGCACATTCGGATTGCCGTGGTCGACGATCTTGGCGAGGACGTTGCGCATATCCCAGGGCGCCAGGAACTGGCCCTTCTTGATGTTGACCACCCTGCCCGTCTCGGCGGCGGCAAGCAGAAGATCGGTCTGGCGGCAGAGAAAGGCCGGGATCTGGAGCACGTCGACGGCCTCGGCGACCTCGGCGCATTGGGACGCTTCGTGGACGTCGGTCAGCACGGTCACGCCGAGCTTGGAGCGGAGATCGGCGAAGATCGGTAGCGCCTTGTCGAGGCCGAGACCGCGCGGCGACGCGAGGCTCGTCCGGTTCGCCTTGTCGAAGGAGGTCTTGTAGACGAGGCCGATTCCCAAGCGCTTCGCCATCTCGGCCAGAAGCCCGGCCATGTCGAAGGCATGGGTACGGCTTTCAAGCTGGCAGGGGCCGGCGATGAGGGTGAAGGGGAGATCGTTGCCGAAGGTCGCGGCGCCGACCTTCACATGGGAGTTTGGCTGCATCGGCGGATCATAACCTCCCGGACGGAAAAGGCAGCAGGCGGACGGTCTTCTTACACAAGGCTTTCGTCTCCGGCGACAAAGGCGATGGCGACGCCGTGCGCGGCTTGCGGCGGGACGACGACGGCGCCCCTTATCTCGCGGAAGTCGATACTGTCGGCGCTCAACGCGGCCCGTGTCTTGCCGAGATCGGCGACCTTGATGCGGCACGCCAGGAAGCGGCGCGGGTCGGGCTCGGTCTTCTCGCCGAACCACGCCTCGTAGCCGACCGGCGAGAGAATCTCGATGGCGCCGTCGCCCGTGTCGAAGGTGACGCCGAGGCTCGTCGACATCATGTCGCGCTTGCCGCTGAACCAGGTCAGGAAGGCGTGGAAGTCGGCCGGGTCGCGCGTGACCAGGACCGCCGAAGCGACCCCGGTCGCACCGTTCGCGTGCGCCTGAAATTCGGGCTGCCAGAAATTCTCCGGCCGGTGATGCTGGCAGGTGAGGAAGCCGGCCTCTTTCAAGCGCGGCTCGCGCGTAAAGGTGACGGAGAAAGATACCGGCCGCTCGACGCCATCCGGTCCGGTCGCCATGCGCTCGAAATGCAGGGGCTCGAAGACCGGCAGGCCGTGCGCCTCGAAATCGACGCGGTCGGCCGCTGCGTCGCTGCTCTTCAGGGCGAGCATCGACATGCCTTCGCGCTTCGCCAGGAAATCGCGGTTGAAGGCGGCGAACGAAAAGGTCCCGACGCGCGTTGCCGGAATCAGGGTCGGATCGACGACCGAGACCAGCTCCAGATAGGAGCCGCCGAACTGAACGACTGCGTTCGCGGTGCCAAAAGGGTGATGGGCGATCGGCGCCACCGTGAAACCGAGGGCCTGAAACGTGCTACGGGTGGCCTCAAGATCGCGGACGGCGAAGATCAGATGGTCTATTCCACGCGGCATAGGCTCCCCGGTGTTTTTCTTTCGTTACACGGCCGCGCCACAATATGGCCCGAACTCGCCGGTCTCTCGCCTTAACTTCCACATTCGGTGCAACAGGTCCATGCGCTCATTCCTCGCCCTCGCCTTCTCCCTCTTGAGCAGCGCCGCCCTGGCGCAGGCTTCCGGCGTCTCCAAATTCGGACCGGACGCGGCGCCCTTCTTCGACAATCTCGGCTATCTCCGCATCGCCCAGACGACGGATTACTGGCTGCTGACCAATTTTTACGCAACGCAGCCGACGCCGAACGGCAGTTCGGCCGCCGCCGCGGCCATGGTGGTCTCGGCCCTGCTCGGCGTGCCGCGACTTGCCGACGAGCAGATTCCGGATGCATCCGACCTGCTCGCCCAGGTGGCGAACCAGAAATGGAGCGTCGATATCGGACCGGGCGGTCGCGGCGTGACCTATGGCGAATTCACCAGCTATCTCCGCGAAAGCCTGAATGCGGTTGGGCTCGAGCAGGCGACGGTCGCGGCGACGACGCCGGCCGATGCAGAGCCGGCCTCGCTCGACGCCTTCCGTGCGGCACTGTCGGCCAACGAGGCTTCGGGCAAGGACGTCATGCTCGTCTACTTCGATCGGGCCGTGGTGACGGGCGGAAACGGCGGAGCGCAGGTTTCGCCGATCGGCGCCTATGACGAGTCGCGCGACCTCGTGCTGGTCATGGATACCGACCGGGAATGGTACGTGCCCTACTGGACGCCAGCGACGACGCTGCTGGTCGCCATGGTGCGCTCTTCGGTGGGCGGCCCGCTCTCGGGCGAGCGCGGCGGCTATTTCCTGGTAGCGCGGCCTTAGAGCTGGCTCAGCCGGTCCGCCAGGCTCACGGCGTCGATCCGATCGACGGTGAAATCGTCCAGAGAAAAAGGCGCGTTCGGCGGCAAGGAAGCGGCGACGGCATTGCCTTCCGGCAAAGCCAATGTCGCCTGCTCGCAGGCCAGTCGCCATAGGGCCTCGAATTCAATCTTCTGACGCATCGAGGCGGCGTAGCGGCGCCTTATGTCGGAATGAAAGGCAAGAATTTCGCCGCGCCAATGGCGTGCGGCAGGTGACTCGGGCTCTGCTGCAAGCTTGATGAGATGAACGAGAATATTCTGAAGCTGGTTCTCGACCGCCGCAAGCTCAGATCGCCCCACGCTTTCGATCTCCTCCGCAACGTTCTCTACGTCGAACTCATTGGGAAGGTCGCGGCGTGTGCGGCCCAGCCGGCGGACAATCTCCGCCTGCTGTTCGGACCAAAGCAGGATGTCGTCATCATAGAGAGCTGAATGCGGCATTCCGCTTCTCCGAAATCCAAGCCCCGCCACGGTTTACGCCCGGAGACGGGCGCAAACAAGGTGCCCGCGCAGGATTGATACCCTAAACCAGCCGGCTCTGCTCCACCGCCGCCGCGATGAAGCTGGCGAAGAGCGGGTGCGGGTCGAAGGGGCGTGACTTCAGCTCGGGGTGATACTGCACGCCGATGAACCAGGGATGGTCGAGGAACTCGACCGTCTCCGGCAGGACGCCGTCCGGCGACATGCCGGCGAAGCGCAGGCCGTGCTGCTCCAGCCGATCGCGGTAGTCGATATTGATCTCGTAGCGATGGCGGTGGCGCTCGGAGATTTCCGTCGCGCCGCCATAGATATTGGAAATCCTGCTGCCCTCTGCGAGTGCCGCGGTATAGGCGCCGAGGCGCATGGTGCCGCCGAGATCGCCGTCGGTGGCGCGCTTCTCGAGCATGTTACCGCGCAGCCATTCGGTCATCAGGCCGACCACCGGATCGGGCGTCGGACCGAATTCCGTCGAGCTCGCCTTCTCGATGCCGCAGAGGTTGCGGGCCGCCTCGACGACGGCCATCTGCATACCGAAACAAATGCCGAAATACGGCACCTTGCGGCGGCGGGCGAAGCCGGCGGCGGCGATCTTGCCCTCCGAGCCGCGCTCGCCGAAACCGCCCGGCACGAGGATGCCGTTGACGCCTTCGAGATAGGGCGCCGGGTCCTGCTGCTCGAAGATCTCCGACTCGATCCAGTCGAGATTGACCTTCACCGTGTTGGCGATGCCGCCATGCTGGAGCGCCTCGTTCAGCGACTTATAGGCGTCCTTGAGGCCGGTATATTTGCCGACGACGGCGATCGTCACCTCGCCTTCCGGATTGCGGATGCTGTGGACGATCGAATTCCACTTGCCGAGATCCGGGCGCGGCGCATCGGCCATGTTGAAGGCGGCGAGGACTTCCTCATCGAGGCGCTCGCCATGATAGGCGATCGGCACGTCGTAGATGGTGGCGACGTCGAGCGCCTGGATGACGGCGGATTCGCGAACGTTGCAGAAGAGCGCCAGCTTGCGGCGTTCCTCGGGCGGGATCGTCCTGTCGCTGCGCACGAGGAGGATGTCCGGCTGGATGCCGATGGAGCGGAGCTCCTTGACCGAATGCTGGGTCGGCTTGGTCTTCAATTCGCCGGCCGACGGGATGTAGGGCATCAGCGTCAGGTGGATGAAGACGACGTGGCCGCGCGGCAGATCGTTGCCGAGCTGGCGGATCGCCTCGAAGAAAGGCAGGCCCTCGATGTCGCCGACCGTGCCGCCGATCTCGCAGAGGACGAAATCGAAATCGTCATTGCCGGAGATGATGAAGGATTTGATGGCGTCGGTGACGTGCGGGATGACCTGCACGGTGGCGCCGAGATAATCGCCGCGCCGCTCGCGGGCGATGATGTCCTGGTAGAGCCGGCCGGTGGTGACGTTGTCGGCCTTGTTGGCCGGGCGCCCGGTGAAGCGCTCGTAATGGCCGAGGTCGAGGTCGGTCTCGGCGCCGTCATCGGTGACGAAGACTTCGCCATGCTGATACGGGCTCATCGTGCCCGGATCGACATTGAGATAGGGGTCGAGTTTCCTGAGCCGCACGCGGTAGCCGCGCGCCTGCAGGAGCGCGGCGAGCGCCGCCGATGCGATGCCCTTGCCGAGGGAGGAAACCACGCCGCCGGTTATTAATACGTACCGCGCCATGGGCCTCGACCTTAGTCCCTATCCGAGTGATTCGTTGAGTCGAAAATGACCGGCAACAGGTGGCTGTTCCGGCGCGCTGTGGATCGTGCCGGTCCGGAGCAAGGCGTGACCATCTCCTAGGGCGCGGTCGGAACTTGCGGTGTGGCCGGTACTGCCGGTGCGGCTGGGACCGGCGGTGCCGCGGATGCGGGCGGCGTCGCGGGCGCTCCGGGAGCCGGCGCCTGCAGGCCCTCGAGCATGTCGAGGATGCCCTGACCGGTCCCGGGGGTGGCGCCGGGAACCGCCGGACCGGCCGGACTTGCCGTCGGAACCGTGTCGAGAATCGCGGACGGCGGCTCGTTCATGCGGGCAATGATGGTCAGCAGGATCGAGGTCGCGAAAAAGGCGGCTGCCAGGATACCGGTCGACCGGGTGAGCACGTTGCCGGTGCCGCGCGTCGTCATGAAACCGCCGCCACCGCCGCCGATGCCGAGGCCACCGCCTTCGGAGCGCTGCAGCAGCACCAGCGCGATCAACGCGATGACCACCATCAGGTGAATGACTATGATGACGGTTTCCATCGAAAAATCCTGCCCGGTCCGCAGTGCGCGCGGCGCCTTTTACACGATCGATCCAGCCCTTGAAAGGGCGCCTGCAACCAGCCGCTATGACGATGCCGCGACGATTCCGAGGAAATCCGCCGCTTTGAGGCTGGCGCCGCCGACCAGCGCGCCATCCACATCGGCCAGCGAAAGGATCGAGGCGGCGTTGGACGGCTTCACCGAGCCTCCATAAAGGATACTGGTCGCCGCCGCCACCGTGCCGATCCGTTCGGCCAGTCGCGCCCTTATATGGGCATGGGCCGCGGCGATGTCATCCTCGGAGGGCGTCAGGCCGGTGCCGATCGCCCAGACCGGCTCGTAAGCGACGACCAGATTGGCTGAAGTCGCCTTTTCCGGAACGGATTCAAGGATCTGGCGGGCGAGCACGGCCATCGTCTCGCCGCCGCGGCGCTGACTCTCGGTCTCACCGATGCAGAGCACCGCGAGAAGCCCGGCGCGCCACACGGCTTCGGCCTTTTGCCGCACGATTTCATTGGTTTCACCGTGATCGGCACGGCGCTCGGAATGGCCGATGATGATCAGCCTGCAGCCTGCATCGGCAACCATTTCGGCCGAGATGTCGCCGGTATTGGCGCCGGAAGCCGCGGCGTGGCAGTCCTGCGCACCGATGAGAAGCCCGGAGCCGGCAGCTTCGGCGGCGGCCTCGCGGAGCAGCGTCGCCGGCGGACAAATCGCCACATCGCAGCCGGCGCCGGCGATCCCGGCCTTGATCGCGACGACCTCGGCGAGGCTGGCGCGCAGGCCGTTCATCTTCCAGTTTCCAGCAACCAGCGGCCGGCGCGACGGATTTGCCATTGTGCTCCTCGAACGATTTTTTGCGTTTCCGAGTGGAGCCGTAGCAAAAGCTTACGCAAAAGCAATCCTTCGCCGGCTTTCACCGGACAGTGGGAAGTGCCATGATCGACCTTCCTTCCCGATCGATCCCCGGAGCCGAGATGTCCTCTCTTCTGTTCTCGCCGCTCGAAATCGGCGGCATGACTGTGCCGAACCGCATCGCCGTAGCGCCGATGTGCCAGTATTCGGCCGACGACGGCACCGCCAACGACTGGCACCTCCAGCATTGGATGATGCTTGGCATGTCCGGGGCCGGCTCGATCACGATCGAAGCGACCGGCGTCGAACGGCGCGGCCGGATCACGCATGGCTGCCTGGGGCTTTATTCCGACGAGAATGAAGCCGTGATCGCACGCGGCCTCGCGGCGGCCCGGCGCGTGGCGCCGGTGGGAACCAAATTCGGTATCCAGCTCGGCCATGCCGGACGCAAGGCCTCGACCGCGACGCCCTGGCTTGGCCGAGCGCCGCTCAAGCCGCACGAAGATGCGTGGCAGACCGTCGCCCCGTCCGCCATCGCCCAGGCACCGGGCTGGCATGTGCCGGAGGCGCTCGACGAAGCCGGCATCGAACGGATCATCGACGCCTTCGGCTCGGCGGCGGTGCGGGCCGTACGAACCGGCCTCGACTTCGTCGAACTGCATGGCGCGCATGGCTATCTGATCCACGAGTTCTTTTCGCCGGTCTCCAACAAGCGGACCGACCAGTGGGGCGGCTCGCTCGAGAACCGGATGCGGTTTGCCCTCGCAATCCTGCGTACCGTTCGGAAGGCGGTTCCGGCGTCCATGCCGCTCGGCATCAGGCTCTCGGTCACCGACTGGGTCGATGGCGGCTTCAATCCCGATGAGGCCGTGACCGTGGCCAAGGCGCTGAAAGCCGATGGGCTTGTCTTCGTCTGCGCATCGAGCGGCGGCGTCGCGCACGATGCCAAGATCGCCGAGATTCCGTCCTACCAGGTGCCCTTGGCCGAAAAGATTCGCCGGGAGGCGGCCATCGCCACCCGGGCGGTCGGGCTGATCGACGACCCGCTCGTCGCCGAGCGGATCGTGGCGGACGGCAAGGCCGATCTCGTGGCGCTCGGCCGCGGCTTCCTGGCCGATCCGCGCTGGGCATGGCGGGCGGCCGCTGCCCTCGGCGAGCCGCTCCACCTGGTGGCGCAGTATCACCGGGCGGCGTCGCTGGTGACGAAATGGGCGAGCCAGCCGGCGAAAGCCAAGGAAAACGCTTGATTTTCAAGCGAAAATCGACGCCAGCATTTCCTTGCGGACAAAAAGCCGTCTTTCTATAGTCCGCGCGCCAAGCCGCAGGCCGCGGCTTCCTTTTCGAGGTTGAAATGCTCGACTCGCTCCGCAAGCACGCCTCCGGCTGGATAGCCCAGATTTTCATCGCCTTGCTGGTGGTCAGCTTCGCGGTATGGGGCATTGCGGACATCTTCACGGGATTCCGTGCGGACGAGGTCGCGGAGGTCGGCGACACCGAGATCACGACGAGCGATTTCGCGCGCCAGTATGACGTGGCGATGCAGAGCATGAGCCGCCAGATGGGCCGGCCGATGACGGCCGAGCAGGCGCAGATGTTCGGCGTGCCGGCGCAGGTGCTCGGGCGGCTGGTCAGCCAGGCGACGCTCGACGACGTCGCCAAGCAGTTCGGCCTCGGCATCTCCAATGCGGCGCTCGCCAAGAAGATCGGCGAAGACCCCTCCTTCCGCGGCCCGACGGGCTCGTTCGACCGCCTGCAGTTCACGCAGCTTCTGCGCAATGCCGGCATGACCGAGGACATGTTCGTCCGCGACCAGCACAAGGCGATGCTGCGCTTCCAGGTTTCCGACGGGCTGGTCGGCGGCGCCGCAAGCCCCGAGGCCTATCTGAAGGCCCTGCATGAATACCGGACCGAGGCGCGCGACATCCGCTATCTCCTCCTCACTGCGGCAGTCGCCGGCCCGATCCCGGAGCCAACCGACGCCGAGCTCACCGGCTATTTCGGCGCCAACAAGGCCAACTGGCGCGCCCCGGAATTCCGCGCCCTGTCGTATTTCAAGGTCGTCCCCGCCGATCTCGCCAAGCCGGACGCGGTCACCGAGGAGCAGACGCGCGCCAATTACGACGCCAACATCCGCGACTATTCGGTGCTCGAACGACGCCGGGTGTCGCAGATCCATTTCGACACCAAGGCCGATGCCGACGCGGCGGCTGCCGCGATCACCGGCGGCAAGACCTTCGAGGCGATCGCGACGGATCGGAAGCTGACGCCGACCGATACGGCGCTCGGCCTCGTGACGCGCGACGAGATCATCGACAAGAAGATCGCCGAGGCGGCCTTCGGGCTCGACGCCAACAGCGTCAGCGGCGTCATCGACAGCGATTTCGGCTTCATCATCGCCAAGGTCGAAGAGATCCAGCCCGGCTCGGTCAAGCCCTTCGATACGGTCAAGGCCGAGATCAAGCAGAAGATGGCGGTCGCCGAGGCGGCGCGGAAGATCATCCAGACCTATGACGAGGTCGAGGACATGCGCGCCGGCGGCGAGACGCTGAAGGAGATCGCCACCAAGCTTGCCGTGCCTTATGTGAGTGTCGCGGCGGTCGACCGGAACGGCAACGATGCCAACGGTACCAAGGTCGCCGACCTGCCCGGCGGCGCGACGCTGCTCGCGACTGCTGCCGAGAGCGACGTCGGCATCGAGAATGACGCGGTCCGCATCGAGGATAACGGCTACGCCTGGTTCGAGGTGACCGCGGTGACCGCCGAGCGCGACCGCGAGCTCAGCGAGGTTCGTGAGAAGGTCGTCGCCGACTGGAAGAAGAGCCAGACCGAAAAGCGGATCGAAGACAAGGCCGAGGATGCCCGCAGCAAGATCGCGGCGGGCACGGCGATCGAGGCGATCGCCACGGAGCTTGCCGTCGAGGTCAAGACCGCGGCGAAGCTGCTGCGCTCGGCGCAGCCGCCGGCCGACCTTGCCGCCTCCGCCGTGAGCGCCGCCTTCGCCGGGCCGACCGGGCATGTCGCCGTCGCCGATGGTGCGGCTGAAGGCACCAAGGCGGTGATCGTGGTCTCGAATGCGGTCGTGCCGGCCTTCGATCCGGCGGCGGCCGACCTGCCGCAGATCCGGACGCAGGTCTCCGAGCAGCTTGCCAATGACTATATGCAGCAGTTCCTGGTCGAGATGCAGAACCAGCTCGGGCTTTCGGTCAATCAGGCCGCCGTGCAGGCCGTCATCGGCCAGCAGCAGCAGCCAGGTCTCTGACCGGGCGGGTTGAAAGCAGAATGAAGATCCAGCCTGCCGCCGCCGATTTCGCTCGCTCCTACGATTCCGGCAAGCCGCAGGTCGTGTGGACGCGGCTCGTCGCCGATCTCGAGACGCCGGTCTCGGCGATGCTCAAGCTCTCGACCGGGCGCGTGAACTGTTTTCTGCTGGAATCGGTCGAGGGCGGCGCCGTGCGTGGCCGCTATTCGATCATCGGCATCGAGCCCGACCTCATCTTCCGCGCGACCGGCAGCAAGGCCGAGATCAACCGCGACCCGAAGGGGCATCCGGATCGCTTCGAGGCTTTGGCCGAGCTGTCGCTGGAAGCGCTCAGGACGCTGATCGGCGACTCCCGCATCCACCTGCCTGCCGAACTACCGCCGCTCTCGGCGGGCATCTTCGGCTATCTCGGCTACGACATGGTGCGGCAGATGGAGGAGCTCGGCGCGCCGCCGCCCGATCCGCTGGGCTTCCCCGATGCGATCCTGATCCGGCCGACGGCAACCGTCGTCTTCGACGCGGTCAAGGACGAGATCACCATCGTCTCGCCGGTACGCCCGGCCGCCGGCGTCAGCGCCGAACAAGCTCTCGCGCGCGCCACCGACCGGCTGATCGCGATCGTCGAATCGCTCGACACGCCGCTCGACAAATCGGCGGCGGCGCCCGAGGTCGACCTTACCGTCGACGTCGTCTCCAATACGTCGCGCGAGCGCTATCTCGACATGGTCCGGAAGGCGAAGGAATACATCGCCGCCGGCGACATCTTCCAGGTCGTGCTGTCGCAGCGCTTCGAGGCATCCTTCACGCTACCGCCCTTCGCGCTCTACCGGGCGCTCCGCCGGGTGAACCCCTCGCCCTTCCTCTATTATCTCGACTTCGGCGATTTCGCGCTGGCCGGCTCCAGCCCGGAAATCCTCGTGCGCGTGCGCGACGGCGAAGTGACGATCCGGCCGATCGCCGGAACGCGGCGGCGCGGCGCGACACCCGAGGAAGACAAGGTGCTGACCACCGAGCTTCTCGCCGATCCGAAGGAGCGCGCCGAACATCTGATGCTGCTCGACCTCGGCCGCAACGATGTCGGGCGGGTCGCCGAGATCGGCACGGTGAAGGTGACCGGCCAGTTCTTCCCGGAATATTACAGCCACGTCATTCACATCGTCTCGAATGTCGTCGGCGCGCTCGCAAAGGAGCACGATACGCTCGATGCGCTCGCCGCCGGTTTCCCGGCCGGCACGGTCTCCGGCGCGCCGAAGGTGCGCGCCATGCAGATCATCGACGAGCTCGAGGCGGAGAAGCGCGGGCCCTATGCAGGCTGCGTCGGCTACTTTTCAGCCGATGGCGCGATGGATACCTGCATCGTGCTGCGCACCTCGATCGTCAAGGACGGCAAGATGTATGTACAGGCCGGCGCCGGCATCGTCGCGGACTCGGTGCCGGAAAGCGAGTTCGAGGAATGCGTCAACAAATCGAAGGCTCTTTTCCGCGCCGCGGAAGAGGCGGTAAGGTTTGCCTCCACCGTCGGCCGGGGGCAGTGAGCGAGCGCCATGGCTTTCCTCGTCATCGATAACTACGACAGCTTCACCTACAATCTCGTCCACTTCCTGGGCGAGCTTGGCGCCAAGCTCGTCGTGCGCCGCAACGACAAGATCACGGTCGACGAGGTGCGGGCGATGGACCCGGACGGCATCGTCATTTCGCCCGGCCCCTGCACCCCCAACGAAGCCGGCATCTGCCTCGACCTCATCGCCAAGGCCGGCGCGACGATCCCGATCTTCGGCGTCTGCCTCGGCCACCAGGCGATCGGACAGGTCTATGGCGGCAAGGTCATCCGCGCGCCGAAGCTGATGCATGGCAAGGTGAGCGAGATCCGCCATACCGGGCGCTCGGTCTTCCGCGGCATCAACGGCGACTTCAAGGCGACGCGCTACCACTCGCTGACCATCGAGCCCGCCAGCGTGCCGGCCTCGCTGGAAGTGACTGCCGGCAGCGACGACGACGTCATCATGGGCGTGATGCACAAGGAGCATCCCGTGCATGGCGTCCAGTTCCACCCGGAAAGCATTGCCTCCGAGCACGGCCACCAGATCCTGAAGAATTTTATCGACCTCTCCGCCGACTGGAACGCGAAGCACCGCGCCAAGCGCTCCGCCGCCTGACCAACGCCTGAAGGAAGAAGCGAACATGGCCGACCTCAAGCCGCTCATCGCGAAGGTCGCGACCGGCGCCTCGCTCTCGCGAGCCGAGTCGGAGCAGGCTTTCACGATCATCATGTCGGGCGAGGCGACGCCGTCCCAGATCGGCGGCTTCCTGATGGCACTCCGGGTACGCGGCGAGACGGTCGACGAGATCGCTGGCGCGGTCGCAACCATGCGCGCCAAGGCGACGCCGGTCGAAGCCCCGGCCGGCGCCATCGACGTGGTCGGCACGGGCGGCGACTCGGCCGGCACCTACAACATCTCGACGACCGCGGCCTTTGTCGTCGCCGGCGCGGGCGTGCCGGTCGCCAAGCACGGCAACCGTGCCCTCTCCTCTAAATCGGGCTCCGCCGACATTCTCGCGGCGCTCGGCGTCAAGATCGAGCAGACGCCGGAAGGCATCGCGAAATGCATCCGCGAGGCCGGCATCGGCTTCATGTTCGCGCCGGCCCATCACTCGGCGATGAAGCATGTCGGGCCGACGCGCGTCGAGCTCGCCACGCGGACGGTCTTCAACCTGCTCGGCCCGCTTTCCAACCCGGCCGGCGTCAAGCGGCTGCTGGTTGGCGTCTTCTCGCCGCAATGGCTGGAGCCGGTCGCCAATGTGCTGAAGGATCTCGGCACCGAGGCGGCATGGGTCGTCCACGGCGCCGGTGGCGTCGACGAGATTTCGGTCGCCGGCAAGACGAAGGTCGCCGAGCTGAAGGATGGCAAGGTGACGACCTTCGAGATCTCGCCCGGCGATGTCGGCCTGCCCGAGGCCCCGCTCGACGCGGTCAGGGGTGGCGACGCGACGGTCAACGCCGCGGCGCTGCGTAAGCTCCTCGACGGAGAACAGAGCGCCTACCGCGACACCGTGCTTCTCAACGCCGGCGCAGCGCTGGTAGTCGCCGGCAAGGCCAAGACGCTGAAGGACGGCGTGGCGCTCGCCGCCGCGTCGATCGACGAAGGCAAGGCGAAGGCGCGCCTCGAACAGCTCGTCGCTGTCTCGAATTCGTGAGGCGGCGATGACCGACATCCTCCGCAAGATCGAGGCGACCAAGCGCGAGGAGATCGCCGTGGCGAAGGCTGCCGTGTCGCCCAACCAGATGCGCGAGCGTGCGCTGGCAGAGCCGCCGGCGCGCGGTTTCCTGAAGGCGATCGAGGCGACCATAGCCGCGGGTCGCACGGCACTGATCGCCGAGGTCAAGAAGGCAAGCCCGTCGAAGGGCCTGATCCGCGCCGACTTCAATCCGCCGGTGCTCGCGAAGGCCTATGCGACGGGCGGCGCGACCTGTCTCTCGGTGCTGACCGATGGCCCCTATTTCCAGGGCGGCCCCGCTGACCTCCAGGCGGCGCGGAAGGCGGTGTCCCTGCCGGCGCTCCGCAAGGATTTCATGTTCGAGCCCTATCAGGTCTACCAGTCGCGGGCGCTCGGCGCCGACTGCATCCTGATCATCATGGCGGCGCTATCCGACAACGAGGCGCGGGCGATCGAGACGACCGCCTTCGAGCTCGGCATGGACGTGCTGATCGAAGTCCATGACGAGGCTGAACTCGAGCGCGCGCTCCGGCTCAGGTCGCGGCTCGTCGGCATCAACAATCGCGACCTCCGCACCTTCGAAACGTCGCTTGCCGTCAGCGAGCGGCTGGCGGCGCTGGTGCCGAAGGATCGCGTGCTGGTCGGCGAGAGTGGCATCTTCACGCCGGTCGACGTGGCGCGGCTGGCGACGGTCGGCATAAGGACGATCCTGGTCGGCGAAAGCCTGATGCGGCAGGACGACGTCGCGGCGGCAACCGCCGGACTTCTCGGCTTGCCCGTCGGCGCAACGGCGGGCTGAGCATGGCCCGCGGCGCCCGCCTCACCCATCTCGACAAGGCCGGCGCGGCGAACATGGTCGACGTGTCGGAGAAGGCGGTGACAGAGCGTGTTGCCATCGCCGAGGGCGCGGTGGTGATGGCGGCGAAGACGCTCGACATGATCGTGGCCGGGAACGCCAAGAAGGGCGACGTGATCGGCACGGCGCGGATCGCCGGCATCATGGCGGCGAAGCGCACGCATGAACTGATCCCGCTCTGCCACCCGATCGGGTTGACCAAAGTGACGGTCGAGATCGAGCCTGACGCGACGCTGCCGGGCCTCCGCGTCCGCGCTACGACGAAGGTCGCCGGCAAGACAGGCGTCGAGATGGAGGCGCTGACGGCGGTGTCGGTCGCCTGCCTGACGATCTACGACATGGCCAAGGCCGTCGACCGTGGCATGCGGCTCACCGACATCCGGCTCGTCGAGAAGCGCGGCGGCCGCTCGGGCGTGTGGAAGGCGAAGCGATGAATTCGCGTTGCGCGTCCGAGCCGTATGGCGTCACTCCATCCGTTGGCGCGGCCCTACCCTCTCCCATAGGGAGAGGGCTTCGAGCCTTAATGAGCGGAGCGAGTTTAGGCGAGAAGGGTGAGGGGTTGTCGCCTGTCGGCATTGCTCGGTGGCTTCATCGAGGAGAACGGATAACCGGTGCCGCAACCCCTCACCCCGCCGTTCTAAAGCTCACTGCGTTCGCCAAGAACGGCGGCCCTCTCCCTATGGGAGAGGGTGCTCAGCCGTTCATCGAGAATTAGGGGCGTCTCATGGCCGGCCTAATCCCCGTCGACGAAGCAATTGCGCGGATCGTGGCGGGGGTGGCGCCGCTACCGGGCGAGAGGGTTGCGCTGGCCAGTTCGCTCGGGCGGACGCTGGCGGAGCCGCTTGCCGCGACGCGGACGCAACCGCCCTTCCCGGCTTCGGCGATGGATGGTTATGCCGTGCGCGCGGCGGATACCGTAGCGGTGCCGGCGCGGCTGACGGTGATCGGGACGTCCGCGGCGGGACATGGATTCGCCGGCACGGTCGGCCCCGGCGAGGCGGTCAATCTCTCGACCGGCGCGCCACTGCCTGAAGGCGCCGATGCGGTGCTGATCAAGGAGAATGCCGAGCGCCTCGACGCGACCAACGTCATCGCGCTGGAGCCCTGCATCGCCGGCCGCAACATCAGGGCCCCCGGATACGACTTCCGCCAGGGCGACGAAATCCTGCCGGCGGGGCGAAGGCTCTCGGTGCGCGAGATCGCGGTCGCCGCGGCGATGAACCATCCGACCGTGCCGGTGCGCCGCAGGCCGAAAGTCGCGCTGATCGCGACCGGCGACGAGTTGGTGCTGCCGGGCATGATCCCGGGACCGGACCAGATCGTCGCCTCGACCGGACCGGCGCTCGCCGCCTTTGTGCAGCTCAACGGTGGCGAGGCTTATGATCTCGGTATCGCGCTCGACACCAAGGCGGCGATCGGCGCCAGGATCGACGAGGCGCTGGTGCTGCCGGCCGAGATCATCGTGACGCTCGGCGGCGCCTCGATCGGCGACCACGATCTGGTGCAGTCGACGCTGGCCGATAAAGGCATGGCACTCGATTTCTGGAAGATCGCCATGCGGCCGGGAAAGCCGCTGATGTTCGGCCGGCTCGGCGAGACGCGTGTTCTCGGCCTGCCGGGAAACCCGGTATCGAGCATCGTCTGCTCGATCCTGTTCCTGAAGCCGCTGCTTGCGGCCCTGACCGGCGAGCCGGTGGCCGACCCGTCCGAGCCGGCGCTGCTCGGCGGCGACCTGCCCGAGAACGACAATCGGCAGGATTATCTCCGCGCGACGCTGACGATCGAAGCCGACGGACTGCCGGTGGCGAAGGCGCTGTCGCGGCAGGACAGTTCGGGGTTGGGGGTTCTCTCCTCGTCGCAATGTCTGATCATCCGCGCGCCTTTCGCGCCGCCGGCCAAGGCGGGCGAGCCGTGCCGCGTCGTGCGGCTCCGCGACTGGCAGCTCATGTGAGCCCGTCGCAGCCGCGGCAGAACCGTGTGCTGCCGACCGGCGAGATCGTCCGCCATGCCGCCCGCGGCCTGTTCATGGGCAATCGTGGTTGCCTGCACGATGCCGAGGGCTTTCTCGGCACGGCGCGCTGGCGGAGCACTCTCTGGATCACCTGCAAGACGGCGTTCAAGGACCGCCGGCGTCAGCTCATGGCGCCGGGACGCTACACCGAACTCTTTTTTCTCGACGAGGCCGTCGCGCTCGCCGCCGGACACCGGCCCTGCGCCGAATGCCGGCGGACGGACTATCGGCGCTTTCTTGCAAGCTGGGCCGACGGCAACGGCGCCGCCATCTCAAAGGCCGGCGAGATCGATCGCGCTCTCCATACGGCGCGTATCGAGCCGCAAACGCGAACACAGCGGACATATCGATCGGACATCGGCGCGTTGCCGGACGGCGCTTTTGTCCGGCTGGGATCGATCCCTCATCTGCTGCTCGGTGCCGCCGCCTATCCTTTCGCGGACTACGCCTATGGTCCGTCCGTCGAGCGCCCGGCGAATGGCGTGGTCGACGTGATGACACCGCTGCCGACCGTGAATACGCTGAGCGCCGGATACCGGCCCTTCCTCCATCCGGATGTGACGCAATGACTCTCGATCATCACAAGCTGCTCGCCGCGCCCGCGGCCGAGACGCCCTATCGCTACACGGCGTGGGACACGATGCTGCACGGGCTGGGCGTCGGGCTCGGCATGGATGCGCTCGACAAGGGACAACTCGCCTTCGTCTATGGCGAACCGCCGAAGGTCTTTCCGACAATGTCGGCCTGCATCGGCTGGGTCGACCTGACGCGCGACCCGCGCTTTTTCGACCCGGCCTGGGGGCTCGATGCCAACCGCATCGTCGTCGGCGAAAGCATCGTCACGCAGCATGTCGCCCTGCCTGCCGAGGGTAGCGGCGTCGCGCGGATGTATTTCGCCGAGGTGGTCGACAAGGGCGCCGGCAAGGCGGCGCTGATCCGCACCCGGAAGGACGTTCTCGACGATCGCGGCACCCTGCTCGCTTCACTGGACACCTGGTTGTTCGTGCGCGGCGCCGGCGGCTTCGGCGGTCCCGGCGAAGGCGGTCCGGAGCGGGTCGTCCTGCCGGAGCGTGCCGCGGACTTCACCGCTGAGCTGGCGACGCCCGAAAACCTGGCGCTGATCTTCCGGCTCTCGCTCGGCGACAACAATGCGCTTCACGCCGATCCGGATCACGCCAAGCGCGTCGGCTTCGAGCGGCCGATCCTGCATGGCATCGCGAGCTTCTCGGTCGGCGTCCATGCGGTGCTGAAGACCGCCCTCGCCTATGATCAGGTGCGCTTCCGGTCCGGCCGCGCGCGCTTCGTGCAGCCGGTCTTTCCTGGCGACACGCTTGCAACGGAGGTCTGGGTCGAGGGCAACGTGGCGCTCTTCCGGACAAAGGCGCTCGAGCGCAACCTGCTCGTCATGGATGGCGGCAAGGTAGAATTCTAGAGACGGCCGCTCCGGGTAACCGGAGCGGCCGCAATCTGGCTTAGAGCGCGACGGGCTGGCCGATCTTGGCCGACTTGTCGGCGGCCATGGTCAGTGCCAGCACGGTGCGGGCCTGCTCGCCCGTGCAGAGGCCGACGCCGCCCATGCCGAGGGCATGACGGATGAAGGCGTCCGTCTCTTCCTTCATCGGGCCGAAGAACTCGCCGAGCAGGAAATCGCCGGGCATCGCCGAGCCGAGGAAAGCGACGTCGACATTGTATTGCGGCGTGTAGGGGCACGGGATCGGCTCAGCGGGAACCAGCACGACATCGCGATGCGCGTCGTCGATGTTGAGCGAGCCGCCCGTCCCCTGGAGGTCGATCTCCATCGTCGCCGTGTAGGCCGGCCAATGGCGGGGCTGCAGCCAGCTCGTGCCGATCGTGGCGACGCTGCCGTCGTCGAAGGTGACGATCATCCACTGGCTGTCGTCGCGATTGTAGGGCGCGAAGACCTTGCGCGTCGCCTTGGCGTAGACCTCGACGGGCTTCTTGCCTTCCATGTACCAGAGGATCAAATCGACCATGTAGGTGCCGGTATTGATCGACGGCGTCGTGTTGGGCGAGCGGCTGGCGACGGCCTCGCCGACGGCGCGCGTCACGTAGATCTTGCCGAGCGCCATGACGATGTCGCCGAGCTGGCCGGTGACGGCAGCGTGCTTGGCCTGGAGGAAGCGCTTGCGGTAGCGCTGGGTATAACCGATGAAGACGCCGGCGCCGTTGCCGCCCGCCTTGGCGATGATGTCGTCGGCCTCGTCGAGGGTGAGCACGAAGGGCTTCTCGATCAGGACCGGCTTGCCGAGCTCCGCGGCGAGCGCGGCGGCGGCGTGGTGGTTCTCCTCGTCCGTGGAGACGATGACCGCGCCGACGCGATCGTCCGAGATCGCCTTGCGGAAATCGGCGGTGGCGAGGTCGGCCTTGGCGGATTTCGCCAGCTTGTCGAGCTTTTCCGGAACGATGTCGCAGACGGCGAGGAAATTCACCTGCGGGATCTGATGGCAGGAATGCGCCCTGAGGGTTCCGATACCCCCTGCGCCGATGACGGCAACGCCGGTTTCCTTCATTTTGTCGTTTCTCTCTCGTGGGTTGGCAATTTTGTAAGCGCGCGACTTTGCAAGAGACCGGCCAGAGAGGCAACCGCAAGCGAGGTAACGACTTCGCGGGCTTACAGAAATTCGTGATCAGGCCTCTCATTGCGACCTTTGAGGCTTTACGGAATTTTTAGTCCTTGTGGAACACATATAGAACATGTAGGGTTTGTTCGTGGTTTGTACCCGAGTCCTATATCGGGGAAGCAAGGACGGCGAGATGCTGACGCGGAAGCAACATGAACTCCTGATGTTCATCCACGAAAAGCTGAAGGAGACCGGCGTGCCGCCCTCCTTCGACGAGATGAAGGATGCGCTCGATCTCAGGTCGAAATCGGGAATTCATCGGCTGATCAAGGCGCTGGAAGAGCGCGGCTTCATCAGGCGGCTGCCCAACCGGGCGCGTGCCGTCGAGGTGCTGCGCCTGCCGGAATCCTCGGCTCCGAGCGTCGCGGCACCGCGCAGCCGCGGCTTCTCGCCGAGCGTCATCGAGGGCAGCCTCGGCCGCGTGCGGTCGGTGGTCGACACCGACGGCGTGATCGAGCCGGTGCTGGTCCCGGTGATGGGCCGCATCGCCGCCGGCGTGCCGATCGAGGCGATCCAGAACCACAGTCATTCGATCGTCGTGCCGCCCGACATGCTGACGCCGGGCGATCATTACGCACTGGAAGTGCTCGGCGATTCGATGATCGATGCCGGCATCCTCGAAGGCGACACCGTGCTGATCCGCAAGAGCGACACCGCCGAAACCGGCGACATCGTCGTGGCGCTTGTCGACGGCGAGGAAGCGACGCTGAAGCGGCTCCGCAAGAAAGGCGCCTCGATCGCGCTCGAGGCGGCCAATCCGGCTTACGAGACGCGAATCTTCGGACCTGATCGCGTCCGCGTCCAGGGCAAGCTGGTCGGACTCATCCGCCGCTATTGAAGCCGGGCGCCGCTATTGAAGCCCGGCATCCAGGGCCGCGGGACCGCCGGATAGGCGGTCTCGATGTGATAGGCTACCTTCCCTTCCGGACCCAGCTCACGATAGAGCGCGTGCGCGCCGCGGCGCAGGAGCTTGTCGCGATCGATGATGATTGCTGTTCCCGCGCAGTAGGGCGGCGCTTCGAAGCGTGAGACGATGATCGCGACGCGCCTGCAGTCTTCGGCGAAGGCATCGGGTTCGAGGACAAGCGCCAGCGTCTTTCCCTCCTCCTTCGTCGGCGCGATGCAGCCGAGCGGATCGCAGGCGACGCCGGCGGCGATATCCGGTGCATCGGGCTTCCGCGCATCGGCGTCGGCACGCAGCCAGTTCTCGATGGCGAAGCTCTCGCCCCTGCCGCCGGCAATCGAGTAGCGGCCCGACGCACCGCGGATGGCGGTCGTGGTCCCGTCCGCATCGATCAATATGTCAGGCGATGGCGCCGAGATCGCGACCGGTATGGGGGCCAGCATCGGAACGAGGCCGAGCAGGCGCCAGCGCTCGCGCCACAGGGCGAGCCAGAGAAAGCCGCCGACGATCAGGAGAAGCGACAGCCCCGGGATCATGCGGACGCCGCCCGCCTCGCCGGACCATGCCGTCGTCCAAAGCGCGACGGCGATCATCCAGTCGATGCCCCAGTTCATGACGTAGAGCGGGATGGATTCGAGCCCGAAAGGCATCGCCAGCACGGTGACCGCGACCATCGGCATGACGAGGATGCCGACCGCTGGCGTTGCCAGGACATTGGCGAGAAGCGTCAGCGGCGCGACGCGCTGGAAATGAAAGATGCCGAAGGGCGCGGTGGCGAGGCCGGCGACCAGCGAGGTGACGACGAGCCCGGTCATCGTGCGCCAGACGCGGCCGGTCCAACCCGGGTCATGGCGATCGGTCAGGCGCAGCCGCCGATCGGCGCGCGCCGAGATTTCCTCATAGGCGGCGACGAGCGCGATGGTCGCGGCGAAGGACATCTGGAAGCTGGCGCTCATCAGGCTTTCCGGCGTGACGACGAGGATGACGAGAGCGGCGAGCGCGACATTGCGGAGCGTGATGGCGCGGCGATCGAGAAGCACGGCGACGAACATGATGGCGAGCATCAGATAAGCGCGCTGGGTCGCGACCTCGGCCCCGGAAAGGCCGAGGTAGAAGGTGGCGACGGCAAGCCCGCCGAGGGCCGCCCATTTCTTGATGGGCCGCCGGAGCGCAAGATCCGGCGACAGCGCGAATAGCGCCCGCAGGATCGCGAAGGCCGAGCCGGCGATCAGCACCATGTGCAGGCCGGAGATCGACAGGATGTGGCCGAGGCCAGAGGTACGCATCGCCTCCTGCGTCGCCTCCGAGATGCCGCCCTGATCGCCCATGATCAGTGCCGCGGCGATGCGGCCGTGATCGCCGGGAAGCGCTGCGGTGACGCGCCGGCGGATCGTTTCGCGGAGATGGGCGAGCGGCATGGCCAGACGGATCGAGAGCGGCGGCGCGCCGATATCGGCTGGCCGGGCGGCGCCGTAGGCGAAGCCGACCGCGCCGATCCGCTCGTAATAGGCGGCGCGCCCGAAATCATAACCACCGGGGAGGACAGGCCCGCTCGGCGGCTGCAGGCGGGCGGTGACGGCGAGTGCGTCGCCGACCGCGATCGCATCGGCCTGGGAGCGGATGGTGACGCGGACGAGATCGGGCTGTCCGTCATTCGGCATCTCTTCCATCGACTGGACGCGCAACACGATGCGGACGCCGCCGCCATTCGACATGCCGCGCTCGGCGACCCAGCCGGTGACGACCGTCGTGATCTCGCGAGCGAGCTTCGGTGCCGCAACCCAGTCGGTGCGGAGCTTGGTCATTGTGACGCCGGCGAGGATGAAGACGAGCACCATCGCGAGGCGGAAGAGGCCGATACGGTTGCGGCAGAGGATGGCGACGGCGATCCCGGCGGCGAGGAGGCCCGCCAGTGCGATGGCGGAAGGTTCGCGGGGCAGGATGAAATAGAGGAGGATGCCGATCGAGAAGCAGACCGGCAGCCACAGGAAACCGCGGCCGGCTTCCAGCTCGCGGCCGAGGGAATCCGCCGCGGCAAGGCCGGTCCGTCCGGCGCGCGCCGCGAGCCGCGCAACGATGCCCGCCGAACGTGCTTCGAAGGCGGCCTGCGGCGTTGCTGCCGTGTCGACCGGAGCGTCCTCCGTCAGCAGATGCTCGCCCTGCCGCTCGCCCATCCCATCCCCTCGCCCGCCCGAAGGCTATAGGATCGAAAGACCGGCGTCAGGCCTCATCGATGGCCCGGAATTTGCGAACTGCACGTGCCCCGACACTCAGGCGGCAGGAGAGCCAGGTGGACGACAAAATAAACGATGCAGACGCGGCGCCGAGCTTCGCCGAGCAGCCGGCCGGCGCGCTCGCTAATCGCCCGGCTTACGGCAGCGACCTGGTCGTCGATTTCCTGCGCGGCCGCGACATTCCCTATGTCGCCCTGAACCCCGGCGCGAGCTTCCGCGGCCTGCATGACAGCCTGGTCAATTATGGCGGCAACCAGAATCCCAAAATGCTCCTCTGCCTGCATGAGGAGAGCGCCGTGGCCATCGCGCATGGCTATGCCAAGGTGACCGGCCGGGCGATGGCCGTGGCGGTGCATGCCAATATCGGGCTGATGCATGCGACCATGGCGATCTTCAACGCCTGGTGCGATCGGATGCCGATGCTGGTGCTCGGCGGCAGCGGGCCGGCCGATGCCGCGCGGCGGCGGCCGTGGATCGAATGGATCCACAGCGCCCGCGACCAGGCCGCGATGATCCGCAATTATGTGAAATGGGACGACGAGCCGCGCTCGGCCAGGGCCACGCAGGAATCCCTCGCCCGCGCCCTCTGGCAGAGCGAGACGATGCCGATGGGGCCGGTCTATGTGGCGCTCGATTCCGAGGTACAGGAAAGTCCCCTGCCCGACGGCATGTCCTTCAGCGATACGGCGCGCTTCATGCCGGCGGTCGAGGCCGGCGCCAGCGACGTCGAGATCGCGCTGCTTTCCGACAAACTCGCTGCTGCCAAGAGGCCGCTGATCCTCAGTGGCCGCGCCTCGCGTTCGGAAGACGGGTGGCGAGCGCGCGTCGCGCTGGCCGAGCATTTCAACGCACAGGTGATCACCGATCCGCGCCTCGGCGCGAGCTTCCCGACCGACCACGCGCTCTTTGCCGGCGGCACCGCCAAGCCCTTGCCGAAGGTCGTGGAAGCGGTGCGCGGCGCCGACCTCATCGTCAGCCTCGACGTTACCGATCTCGGAGGTTTCCTGTCGATGTGCTGCGGCGACGAATTGCCGGAGGCCGCGATCGTCAACATCTCGCTGGACCATCGCCTGCACAATGGCTGGAGCATGGATCACATGCCGCTGCCGCCGGTCGACATGCATATCTCAGCCTCGCCCGACAAGGCGGTGCCGGCGCTCAACGCCAGACTTGGCATCGCTCCCGGGCAAGGGAAGATCGATGCGCCGGTCGTCGCCGGCGAGCGAGCGCAGGGCACCGGCCTGCCGGGCCTCGTCGATCTTGCTGCCGAACTGCGCTTCGCGGTCGCCGGGCGCGCGGTATCGCTGCTGCATGTGCCGATCGCCTGGCGGCAATCCTATTGGGATTACCGGCATCCGCTGGATTTCATCGGCAACGAAGCGGGCGGCGGCCTCGGCTCCGGGCCGGGTCTCTCGGTCGGCGCGGCGCTGGCGCTGAAGGGCAGTGGAAGGCTGCCGATCGGCATCTGCGGCGACGGCGACTACCTGATGGGCGTGACGGCGCTGTGGACCGCCGCGCATTACCGCATCCCGATGATGATCATCGTTTCCAACAACTCGTCCTACTTCAACGACGAACTGCATCAGGAGATGGTGGCGAAGGACCGCGCGCGGCCGGTGGCCAATAAATGGATCGGCCAGAAGCTAATCGACCCCGAGCCGGACCTCGTCGGCTTTGCCAAGGCACAGGGCGCCACCGGCATCGGTCCGGTTGCCGAAATCACCGATCTCGCCGCAGCCTATGCGGAAGCGATTGCGGTCGTCGATGCCGGCGGTGTCGCCGTCGTCGACGTGCGGATCAAGCCCGGCTACTGATCAGGCGGGCAAGTTGGCCGGGATTGCTCAAAGCCGAAATAAGCTGCATGTTATCCCATAGTGTGTTCACAGCTTAGGCGTTTTTCCTTGGCGATCCGCAGAAAACATTCGTTCGGCACTGCGCTCATTGCCACCATTGAAGCAAATTTAATGTGGCCCGGAATTTGCGGAGAGGCTCGACGTGAACGCGCCTCGTAGACCAGAACAGCCTCGACGGGGCATCCGCCTCCCCGGATTCCTTCGCCGGACACCTGCTTGCGCATGGCAACGTCAACGTTCGCTTTTTGAACAGGTTACCAACGGAGCTTCGTTATGCCCTCCCCAATGAATATCGCCCAAAGACGCCTTGCCTTCGGCATTGCGGCGGCAGCCGTGACTATCCTCGCCCTGACGCCTGCTCAGGCGCAGGAACTCCAGACGATCAACGTGATGACGTCGAACGACCAGTCCTGCAGCCCCTATCCGCAGATATCGGCGGATGAGTTCGGCTTCTTTGCCAAGGAAGGCCTCAAGGTCAACCTTCTGCCCTCGGAGACTTCAATTCCCTATATCGCCTTCCTCGCCAATGGCGACGCCGACATCACGATGATGGACGCCGGCATGATTTTCCAGGCGGTCACCGCCGGGCAGCCGCTCTCGGCGGTCTATGAAGCCTATCAGCGCGCCGGTGACGGATTGGTCGTTCTTTCCGACAGCGGTATCAAATCGGTCGCCGACCTCAAGGGCAAGACGATCGGCATGGCGTCTGACCGCGATCAGCTGACCACCATCCTGGCCCTCAGCACGGTCGGCATGGAAATCTCGGAAGTTACCACCGTCGTCGTCGGCCAGCCGGGGCCGGTGCTTGTCGATGCTCTGACCAAGGGCACGATCCAGGCCTATGCCGCCGCCAATTCCGAATTTGCCGCGCTCACGGCGGCAGGCGTGGCAGTGACCAACATCACCCCGGTCGAAGTCTCTTCCGTGCCGGGCAACACATTTACGGTATGGGGGCCAACCAAGGAGGAGAAGCGACCGCTCTTCGAGAAATTCCTCCGCGCCTGGGCGATGGGACAGCATGCCGGCATCATGGACATCAAGGCCGTGATGTCCGCCTGCAAGAAGCGCATTCCCGAGCAGTGGGAAAAGCCCGGCCGCGGCGAGACCGTCGTCACCAACAGCGTCACCAACACCCAGGTCCGCCGCACCGTGAAGTATGGCGAACCGCAGCGCGACGTCTGGGAAGGCATCCAGCCCCCCTACGTCAAGTTCGGTGAAATCCCCGCCGTGATCGAAGTCGACAAGTTCCTCGACTGGTCCTTCATCGACGCCGCGAACAACTTCACCACCGACGAGGTGAAGGAAGGCGTGAAGGCGTGGAAGGAAGCCAACAAGGACGCCCTCATCAACTAGGGTCGTCCGCTTCCATGAAATGAAACGAAGCCCGGGCAGTACCCGGGCTTCGGCTTTTTTGAGCGGGGATTACGCCTAGGCCTTCGTGCCGGCCATCGTTTTGGCAAATGCGTCGCGGAGGCCGACCGTCCGGTTGAAGACGAGCTTGTCCGGCGTCGAAGCATCGTCGGGGCTGAAATAGCCGAGCCGCTCGAACTGCACCGCCGCGCCATGCTTCGCATCGGCCAGCGCCGCTTCGATGCGGGCGCCGGCGAGCACCTCCAGCGAATCCGGATTGAGGTCGGCTGCGAAGTTCGACGTATCCGGCGAGGCGCTCTTGAAGAGCGGATTGTAGAGGCGGATCTCGGCCGGCAGCGAACCCGCCGCCGACACCCAATGGAGCGTCGCCTGGACCTTGCGGCCGTCAGGCGGCGTGTTACCGCCGCGCGTTTCCGGATCGTAGGTGCAGCGAAGCTCTACGACCTCGCCGGCCGCATCCTTCACGACTTCGCGGCACGTGACGAAATAGGCATAGCGGAGGCGTACCTCCTTGCCGGGCGACAGGCGATAGAACTTTTTCGGCGGGTCTTCCATGAAGTCGTCGCGCTCGACGAAGATCTCACGGCCGAAATGGATCTTGCGTGAGCCAGCCGAGGGATCTTCCGGATGGTTGATTGCGTCGAGCTCCTCGCCCGGGCCCTCGGGATAGTTCTCGATGACGAGCTTGAGCGGACGCAGCACCGCCATGCGGCGCGGCGCATCCTTGTTGAGGATTTCCCGAATTGCCGCATCGAGCATGGAGACGTCGACGACGCTGTTGGCGCGGGCGACGCCGACGCTCTTGATGAAATCGCGGATCGCGACCGGCGGCACGCCGCGGCGGCGGAAGCCGGCAATCGTCGGCATGCGCGGATCGTCCCAGCCGGCGACGTGGCCGCCGCGGACGAGTTCGGTCAGCACGCGCTTCGAGAGCACCGTGTAGGTGATATTGAGACGGGCGAACTCGAACTGGCGCGGATGCGACGGCACCGGGAGGTTGTCGAGGAACCAGTTGTAGAGCGGCTGATGGTCGGCAAATTCGAGGGTGCAGAGCGAGTGCGTTATGCCCTCGATCGCGTCCGACTGACCGTGGGCATAATCGTAGCTCGGATAGATCGACCACGCGGTGCCGGTGCGCGGGTGTGCCGCGTGCAGGATGCGATAGAGCACCGGGTCGCGAAGATTGATGTTGCCGGACGCCATGTCGATCCTGGCACGGAGCACGCGGGCGCCGTTCGGGAACTCGCCGGCCCGCATGCGCCGGAAGAGATCCAGATTCTCATCGACGCCGCGATCGCGGAACGGGCTGTTGCGGCCGGGCTCGGTGAGCGTGCCGCGGGCGGCGCGCATCTCGTCCGGCGACTGGTCGTCGACATAGGCATTGCCGTCCCGGATCAGCTTCTCCGCCCAGTCGTAGAGCTGCTCGAAATAATCGGAGGCGTGGTGCAGATGCTCGCCCCAGTCGAAACCGAGCCAGTTCACGTCGGCCTTGATCGAGTCGATGTATTCCTGCTCTTCCTTCGCCGGATTCGTATCGTCGAAGCGGAGGTGGCAGCGGCCGCCGAATTCCTGCGCGATGCCGAAATTCAGGCAGATCGACTTGGCGTGGCCGATGTGCAGATAGCCGTTCGGCTCCGGCGGGAAGCGCGTCACCGGGGCCGGATGCCGGCCGGAGGCGATATCCTCGGTCACGATATCGCGGATGAAGTCCTGTCCGGCCTCGCGGACCGGGCTCGTTTCTGGCGTCATTCGCCGGATTTCCTGCATTTCGAATGGGTCTTGGGCGACGGGTTACACGATGCGGCGGCGCTGGTCCATGTTGGGGCCCCTTGACCCGATCCCGGCGACAACGGATCGTTCGGGACAAGGGCGGCGTCGAGAGCCGCTGGAGCCGGCACAGCCGGTTTTATCGACCCTCGGAGGATTCGATGACTGCCCAGCCGCCCGCCATCGGCTTTGCGCCGAACGAAGACCCTTTCACCGTCCAGCATGGCGGCTTCTATCGCCGCTGGCTGTCGATGCTCGACGATATCGACGAGCTCAAGGCGATCGTCGCCCGGATCGAGGCGACCACCGAGGACAAATGGGTGCCGCTCTGGCATGAGGCCGGCAAGCGCTACGAGGATGACGGCGACCGCCTCGCCGCCTCCGGCCAGCACGACAAGGCGCGGACTGCCTTCCTGAAGGCGAAGACATTCTATTCGATCGGCCGCTTTCCGTCCGAGATCACGCCGGTCAAGGCGCAGATCAGCGCCGATTGCGCCCGCGCCTACCGCAAGGCGTCAGAGCATCTCGACCCGCCGCTGGAAGTGGTCGAGGTGGTCTGCGAGGGCAAGGCGATCCGGGCGCATTTCCGGGTGCCGAAATCGAAGGGGCCGGTGCCCGCCGTGCTCATCATGTGCGGCTCGGACATGTTCAAGGAGGATCGCGGCTGGGCGGGCGAGATGGCGCTTGCCGCCGGCCTCGCCTCACTGGTGATGGACGCGCCGGGGACAGGCGAGAACCCGTTCCCCTGGGCACCGGAATCGGTGAAGGCCTGGGTAGCGGCGATCGACTGGATGGCGGCGCGGCCGGAGGTCGACGCCGGCCGGATCGGCGCTTTCGGCATCAGCCGGGGCGGCTATTCCGTGATGCAGCTTGCCGGGTTCTATCCGGAGATGGTGCGCGCCGTCGTCGCCAATGCCGGCCATCCTTTCGGCTACCGGATGACGACGGAGGAGAAGCAGGCGGTCGTCGATGCGCGGAACGCTCGGGCGACTTTCGCCTTCGGCGCGCCCGGCGGCCCACAGACCTTCGAGCCGTGGTCGCTCGACTATGAGGACGAGCAGTTCAAGCGCTGGGCGCTGTCGGAACAGGGCATCCTCGACCGGATCACCCAGCCGCTCCTGATGATCAACGGCAAGCACGATCATCTGGCGCCGGTCGGCAACATCTACTTCATGCTGGAAAACGGGCCGGTCGGCGGCCGCGAGGCGCGCATCTATCCCGATGACGGGCACTGCGCCTTCAAGCACCAGAAGGAATGGGGCCCGGCCTCCTTCACCTGGCTGAATGAGAAGCTGAGCGCGCCGCGACGCTAGCGATATCGGTGTAGTGGGCGGCCCTGTCGCCCCTGCCGCGGCTTCGTGTTAAAGGGGCCGCCCCAGCCCCTATTTCCGTGCGTGCAATGTCAGAGACCGTCGTCACCCGTTTCGCCCCCTCGCCCACCGGCTACCTCCATATCGGCGGCGCCCGGACGGCGCTGTTCAACTGGCTTTACGCCCGGCACACCGGCGGCAAGATGCTGCTCCGGATCGAGGATACCGATCGCGAGCGCTCGACCGATGCGGCGATCACGGCGATCATCGAGGGGCTGGAATGGCTGGGGCTCAATTGCGATGGCGAGCCGCTCTACCAGTTCGCCCGGGCCGACCGGCATCGCGAGGTGGCCGAGCAACTCCTGGCGAGCGGCAAGGCCTACCGCGCCTATGAGACGCCGGAGGAATTGAACGACATGCGCGCCAAGGCGCGCGCCGAAGGCCGCTCGCCGCGCTACGAGGGCCGCTGGCGCGATGCCGATCCGTCCGAGGCGCAGTCGGGCGCGCCGTTCGTCGTCCGGCTCAAGGCGCCGCGCGAGGGCGAGACGGTGATCGAGGATCGCGTCCAGGGCCGCGTCGCCTTCCCGAACAGCGACCTCGACGATTTCATCATCCTGCGTTCCGACGGGACGCCGACCTACATGCACGCCGTCGTCGTCGACGACCACGACATGGGCGTCACCCACATCATCCGTGGCGACGACCATCTGACCAATGGCGGCCGGCAGAAGATCCTGTTCGATGCGATGGGCTGGCATGTGCCGGTGATGGCACATATCCCGCTGATCCACGGGCCGGACGGTGCCAAGCTCTCCAAGCGCCACGGCGCCCTCGGCGTCGACGCCTACCGCGCCATGGGCTACCTGCCGGAAGCGATGCGGAACTACCTGGTCCGCCTCGGCTGGTCGCATGGCGACGACGAGATCATGTCGACGGAACAGATGATCGACTGGTTCGACATCGACGCGATCAACCGCGGTGCGGCGCGTTTCGATTTCGCCAAGCTCGAAAGCGTCAACGCACATTACCTCCGCCAGATGGGCGACGATGCGCTGACCGATTTCCTGCTGTCCGAGCTCGACAAGCTCGCCAAGGGAGAAGCCTTCGAGGCGCGCCTCGACGAAACCCGCAAGGCTCAGCTTCGGGCCGCGATGCCGCATCTCAAGGACCGCGCGAAGACGCTGACCGACCTGATGCAGGCGGCCGAGTTCATCGTCGCGACGCGGCCGTTGCCGGTCGACGAGGCGGCGGCGAAACTCCTCGACGCGGAGGCGCGCGTCCTTCTCGGCAAGGTCTCCGGGGTCCTCGCGGGCGCCGGCGACTGGAGGCTCGAAACGCTCGAGCCGGCGGTCAAGGCTTTCGCCGAAGCGGAAGGCCTGAAGCTCGGCAAGATCGCCCAGCCGCTACGGGCCGCGCTGACGGGAAGGACGACCTCGCCCGGCATCTTCGACGTGCTGACCATCCTCGGCCGCGACGAAAGCCTGGCGCGCATCGCCGACCAGACCATAGGTCATACAGCACCGTGACCGCGGGCGGACTTATGCAGAATTTCTCCTGCTGGCGCCTGCGCGGCCTGTCGGAATCATTGCGAAAACAAAGCTATTGCCTCGGCTCCGCGCGGGGTGCGGCTCGCGCTTAAGCATGGACTTGCCGCGCCGCAGCAAATAAACTGGCTGGGTCATTCGGCCGTCCTCCCCACCCTGCCGGTTTCAAAGCCTTTGGCGCCGCAAACGTGCGGGACGGGAGACTGCCCGAATCCTGGGGGACCGGAGCGTATTTATGAGCAATAAGACCGCTACTCTTACAATCGGCAACGAAAGCTGGGACTTCAACGTTCTCCCTGGCACGGTAGGGCCGGAAGTCGTCGACATCGGCAGCCTCTACGCGAAAACCGGCCGCTTTACCTATGATCAGGGCTTCACCTCGACGGCCGCCTGCGAATCCAAGATCTGCTACATCGACGGCGACGCCGGCATCCTGGAATATCGCGGCTATCCGATCGAGCAGCTCGCGGAGCAGAGCGATTTCCTCGAGGTCTGCTATCTGCTGCTCTACGGTGAACTGCCGACTGCGGCGCAGAAGGCCGATTTCGACCACCGCGTGACCTATCACACGATGGTTCATGAGCAGATGAGCCGCTTCTTCACCGGCTTCCGCCGTGACGCCCATCCGATGGCGATCATGGTCGCTTCCGTCGGCGCGCTTTCGGCTTTCTATCATGACTCGACCGATATCGCCGATCCGCACCAACGGATGGTCGCGTCGCTTCGCATGATCGCAAAGATCCCGACGCTGGCGGCGATGGCCTTCAAATACCATGTCGGTCAGCCCTTCGTTTACCCGCTCAACTCGCTCGACTATTCGGCGAACTTCCTGCGCATGTGCTTCGCGGTGCCCTGCGAGGAGTACAAGGTGAACCCGGTTCTGGCGCGCGCCATGGACCGCATCTTCATCCTCCATGCCGAGCATGAGCAGAACGCCTCGACCTCAACGGTCCGCCTCGCCGGCTCGTCGGGCGCCAATCCGTTTGCCTGCATCGCGGCGGGCTGCGCCTGCCTCTGGGGCCCGGCGCATGGCGGCGCCAACGAAGCGGCGCTGAACATGCTCCAGCAGATAGGCACCGCCGATCGTATTCCGGAATATGTTGCGAAGGCCAAGGACAAGAACGATCCGTTCCGCCTGATGGGCTTCGGTCATCGCGTCTACAAAAACTACGATCCGCGCGCCAAGATCATGCAGAAGACCTGCCACGAGGTCCTCGCGGAACTCGGCATCCAGGACGATCCGCTGCTCGAGGTCGCCATGGAGCTCGAGAAGATCGCGCTCCACGACGAGTATTTCATCGAGAAGAAGCTCTACCCGAATGTCGACTTTTATTCGGGCATCATCCTCAAGGCGATGGGCTTCCCGACCACGATGTTCACGGTGCTGTTCGCCGTCGCCCGTACGGTCGGCTGGATCGCCCAGTGGAAGGAGATGATCGAGGATCCGGGCCAGCGCATCGGCCGTCCGCGCCAGCTCTATACCGGCCAGACGCGTCGCGACTACATCCCGGTTTCCAAGCGCCGCTGACGCCCAGAGCGCGTGGATCGCGCTCTACACTATTGAATGAGATCACGCTTCAGGCTGAATCAGCCTGAAGCGATAGTGATCTCGCGACGGTTTCGATCACGGTTTCGGCGGCACGGGCGCTCGGCGTCGTGCCGCCGATTTCCATCAGGGCATCGAGCCTTGCAAAGGCTTCCGTCTGACGGCGACGCTCCGCCGTATCCGAAAGAAGCGGCTTGAGGGCCGCGCTCAGGCGCTCAGGCGTGCTCTGCCAATCGACAAATTCCGGGACGACATTCTCGCCGATGACCAGATTGGCGAGGACGATCGTCTTTGCCCGGAACACCAGCCTGATCCACTGGAAGAGCGGATCGATCCGGTAGGCGACGACCATCGGAATGCCGGCCAGCGCCAGTTCCAAGGTCACGGTGCCTGACGCGGCCAGAGCCGCATCGGCCCGGCGAAAGGCCGCGAATTTCGCCGCCTCGCCCTCGACGATGGTGGGCGTCACGGGCCAGTCCGCGACGCCGGCCCGGATCTCACCGGCCAGATGGCTGACGGCGGGAAGGACGACTTCAAGTGGCCCAGCCGTCTCGACAACCCGCCGCAGGGTTTCGCCGAAGGGCTTGAGGAGACGCCTGATCTCGGAGCGGCGGCTGCCGGGCAGAACGACCAGGACCGGCGGCCGGCCGGCTTGCAGGGCCGGCCTCTCGCCCGGCGCCGGGCGAAGTTCGGCGATGCGCTCGGTGAGCGAATGGCCGACATAGGTGCAGGGCGGTCCGCCGAGGCTAGCGCTCACCTCGGGCTCGAAGGGAAGCACAGCGAGCACGCGATCGATGAAAGCAGCCATCTTGGCCGCCCTGCCCGGCCGATAGGCCCAGACCGACGGCAGGACGTAATGCAGCGTCGTAATCGACGGGTCGGCGGCACGCACCTTCTTCGCCACCGTGAGGCTGAAATCGGGGACGTCGATCGTGACCAGCACGTCCGGCCGCGCGGCGAGCACGGCGCGCGCCGTCTCGCGCTGGCGCCGGATAAGATTGGGAATCTGCGTCACGACCGCGGCGACGCCGTGCAGGCCGATCTCGTGCATGGGAAAGAGCGACCGGAGACCGAGCGCCGCCATGCGGCTGCCGCCGACGCCGAGGAAGTGCACCTTGCCGCCGAGGCGTTCCGCAAGGGCGCGCATCAGGCCGGCGCCGAGCTGGTCGCCAGATTCCTCGCCGGCCAGGAGGAAGACCGTGAACGGGCGTGGCGAGCCTCCCCCGGCCGGATCGCTCATGGCGTCGCCTGGAGCTCGACCGCGTGGATGAAGAGGCCTGCGGCCTTGGCGCGCCGGATCGTCTCGCTGCGGTCGATGATCATGACCCGGCCGGCCTCTACCGCGATTCCGGCAAGGCCGGCGGCGGCGGCGTGCGTGACCGTGTCGGGGCCGATGGTCGGCATGTCGACGCGAAGATCCTGCTGCGGCTTGGCGCATTTGGCGAGCGCGCCGCCCGGCGCGGCGAAGCGGATGCGCCCCGCCTCGCGCAAGGATGCGACGCGCGCCAGCATCGCGTCTGTGCCTTCGGCGCCTTCCAGCGCGACGATGCGGCCGCCGATCGCCACCGCCGCCTGTCCGGCGTCGAGAAGGCCGATCCGGCCCGCAGCCTCGATCGCCAGATGGGCGTCGGAAAGATGCTGGGATGACGGGCTGCCCGCGAGCGTGCCCGCCGGCGCGACGAGATCGGCGGCGATCTGATGGGCGCCGATCACCGAATAGCCGCGCGCCTCGATGAAGCGGACCACGCCGGTCAGCACCGTATTGTCGCCGCTGGTGATGATGGAGAGGATTTCCGGCAGGGCCTTCACCGTGCCCATGTCGAGCTTGAGGAGCCGGAAGTCCGGCCTGACGCGGACGCCACCGACCAGGACGACGTCGCGGGTGCCGTGTTCGGAGAGCAGTCTTTCAAGGCGCCCGATCTGGCCCCAGCTGAAATGCTCATGCGGGAGATTGCCGAAATCGGCGTCGGCCTCGCCTTCTATGCCGAGGACCAGCGTCCGCCGCCCGGCGCCCTGGGCCGCCTTGGCGACATGGAGGGGAACCGACCCGCCCCCCGCTATGATGGCCAGCGGCCGGTCAGGCGGGAGGGCCATCGTATCGCCCATCCCTCAATCGCGCGGCTTGCAGAGGGGGCGATCGCCGCCCGCCCGGATGAACTCGACGATCTGCATAACGGCCGGCACCGAGGCGAAATCCGTGGAGACGATGTCGATGCGCTCGGAGAGCGTGCCGCCGCCGTTGAAGATCGCCTGATAGGCGGCGCGGAGCGCGTGGATCGTCGGGCGGTCGAAACCACGCCGCTTGAGGCCGACAATGTTCAGGCCGGCGAGTTCGGCGCGCTGGCCGATGGCAGCGGCAAAGGGAATGACATCGGTGACGACGATCGAAAGGGCCGCGATGAAAACATGCGGGCCGATGCGGGAGCGCTGCTGGGCGCCCGAATGGCCGCTGAAGATCGCATAGTCGCCGACGACGACATGGCCGCCGAGCGCCGCATGATTGACGAGGATGACGTTGTTGCCGACCTCGCAATCGTGAGCGACATGCGAGCCACCCATCAGGAAGCAGTTCGACCCGACGCGGGTCACGCCCCGGCCGCGCGCGGTGCCGCGATGGACGGTGGCTTGCTCGCGGATCAGGCATCGCTCGCCGATCTCGACGGAGGTCTCCTCGTCACGATAGCTCAGATCCTGCGGTGGCCCGCCGATGACGGCGAAGGGCGACAGCCGGGTGCCGGCGCCGATCCTGGTCCTGCCCTCGACGACGACATGGTCGCCGACCACAACTTCCTCGCCGAGCTCGACATCGGGGCCGACAATGGAAAACGCGCCGATCTTTACGCCGGCACCGAGGCGGGCGCGCTCGTCAACGATTGCCGTCTTGTGGATCTCGATGGCCATGCGCTTGTCTAGTCCGATATCAGGGCGCTGATCACGGCCTCGGCGACCTTGCTGTCGCCAACCCAGGCCTCGCCGGAAAACTTCCAGACATTGGTACGGTAGCGGATCTGCCTGAGGCGGTAATGCAGCGTATCGCCCGGTACGACCGGCTTGCGGAATTTGGCGGACTCGATGGTCATGAAATAGACGAGCTTGGGACTGCCGACATTGCGCGCATGCAGGCACATCGCGCCGGCTGTCTGCGCCATGCCCTCGACGAGCAGCACGCCGGGCATGATCGGACGACCGGGAAAATGTCCCGCAAAGTAAGGCTCGTTGATCGTGACGTTCTTGATGCCGGTGCCGCTCTTGTCGCCGTCGATGTCGATGATGCGGTCGATGAGCAGGAACGGATAGCGATGCGGCAGGAGCTCCATCAGGCGGCCGATATCGATTACGTCGAGCTGCCTGGCCATTTCATTCATCGGGGATTTCCTCCTTCTTGTCGTTTGCCCCGCCGTCGCCTCCCCGCCTCGCCGTCAGGCGGCGGAGCGTCTGGTTCTCTCGCAGCCATTCCTTGATCGGATGGGCCGGGATTCCGCCCCAGCGTGCGCCCTCGGGAACATCGGTCCCGACCGCGCTACTGGCAGCAATAACCGCGCCCCTGCCAATGGTTACATTGTCGCGCACGCCGACTTTTCCGCCGAGCATGACGGAATCGCCGATCGTCACGCTGCCGGAGATTCCGACATGGCCGGCGACCAGGCATTTCCTGCCGAGAACGACGTTGTGTGCGATCTGAACTAGGTTGTCGATCTTGGTGCCCTCGCCGATCACCGTGTCGCGGATGCTGCCTCGGTCGATAGTGGTGTTGGCGCCGATCTCGACGTCGTCCTGGATGATCACCCTGCCGATCTGGACGATCTTCAGGTGTCTTTCCGCGCCGGGGATATACCCGAAGCCGTCCTGGCCGATGCAGGTACCCGAATGGATGACGACGCGATCGCCGACAAGCGCGTTGGTGATGACGGCGTTCGACCCGACGGCGCAGTCGCGGCCGAGCCGGACGCTGGGCCCGATGACCGCGCCGGCCGAGACCAAGCTGCCGCGCCCGATCTCCGCGCCGGGGCCGACGACTGCTCCGGCCTCGACGATGCAGCCGTCTTCAAGCCTTGCGGTCGCGTGGATCTCCGCCCGTGGTGACACACCCGCGGTGGCAAGCATCGGCTGTGGCCGCATCGCGGCCGGGTAGAGCGCCGCCGCCACCATGGCAAAGGCCTCGTGGGGACGCCTCGTTTCGAGGGCGACCGTATCCGGCGGGACGAGCGGCACGTCGCGGGCATTGCAGAAGCAGGCGCCCGCGGCGCTGGCCGCAAGCGCGTCCGCATAACGGCGGCTTTCCAAAAAGGCGATATCCTGCGGACCCGCGGAAGACAGCGGCGCAACGCCGCTGATGATCCGGCCGGTCGCGCCTCGCGGCACTGCGCCAGTGAGTTCCGCAATCTCGGAAATCGTCAACGCCGTCGGCGCAGGAAAGAAAACTGAATCCGTCATAAACACCGACCGACGAAAGAAAAGGGCCGCCGAATACCGACGGCCCTTATAGCACTCTCAGACGATCGCCTAGAACTGGGTACCAGCGCTGAAGCGGAAGACCTGCGTCTCGTCGTAGTCTTCCTTGGTGATCGGATAGGCGAAGTCGGCGCGCAACAGGCCGAAGGGCGAGGCCCAGAGGACCGAGGCACCAACCGAAGAGCGGATAGACGCGTCGTCGCTCACTGCGTTATCGGTGTCGACGCCGAACAGAGTGCCCGCATCGGCGAAGACCGCGCCACGCAGACCGAAATCCGACGGCACTAACGGCATCGGGAACTGAACTTCCGCCGTCGCCGCTACATAGTTCTTGCCGCCGAGCGGCAGGCCGTCGTCATCATACGCCAGTTTCTGGTCACGAGCGCCCATGCCGTAGGACGCGAAGCCGCGGACCGTCTCGCCACCCTTGAAGAAGTTGTTACGGATGTCGACGTCTTCGCCAAGCCCCGTGATATTGCCGCCCTGAAGGCGGACAAAGCCGACAATGTTGCTGTCGTAAAGAAGCTCGTGATAGTAGCGCAAATCCGCCACCGACTTCACATAGCGCGAATCGCCGCCGACGCCGGCAAAATCCTGATTGAACTTGGCATAGGCGCCGTTCCGCGGATCCTGCGGATTGTCGATTGTCGAGTAAGTCAGGCCGTAGCCGATCGACGAGGTAATAAAGTTACCTTCTTCATAGTAGCCATCGTTGCCCGGGTCCGTGTTCGCCTGATCGAGAACATTAGTGAACTCGTCGTAGGCGAGCTTGTAGTTCAGGGACAGGTTCAGATCGTCGGTGATCGGAAGACCGAGGCGAACGCCGCCCCCGTATGACTTCAGATCATAAGGACGGTTATCCGAATTGTCGGAGTTTTTCCCATAGACGTCGAAACCGGCCGACACCCGATAACCGAGGAAATAAGGATCGGTGAAAGACACATTGAAGTTATTCGTCTCGTCACCCATGCCGTAGGAGACCTTCAAGGCCTGCCCGCGACCGAGGAAGTTCTTCTCGGTCATCGAAATCTCGGCGATGAAACCCTCATCGGTCGAATAGCCGCCGCCGACCGAGAACGAACCGGTTGCATCCTCGACCACCGAGACATTGATGATCACGCGATCCGGCTGGGAACCCGGCTCCGTCGAGATGGCGACGGTTTTGAAGAAGCCCAGGCCGCGCAGACGACGCTCGGCCCGATCCACGAGAACGCGATTGTAGGCATCGCCCTCGGACATATCGAACTCGCGACGGATGACGTAGTCGCGAGTCTTCGTGTTGCCGTAGACGTCGATACGCTCGACATAAACGCGCGGACCTTCATCGATCAGCAGCGTCACGGCGATGGTCGCGTTGTCGTAGTTGCGGTCGCCGCGCGGGCGGACCTGGGCGAAGGCGTAGCCGTGCCGCGACAATTCGATGGTGATGTCTTCGATCGTGCGCTCGACGAGCGTCGCGTTGAAGACCTTGCCCTCTTTGATCTTGACCAGGCGATAGAGCGAGTTGACATCGACGCCGGGGATCGACGAGTCGATCGTCACGCCGGCGAAGCGGTAGCGCGTCCCCTCCTCGACCGTATAGGTCAGGTGGTAGTTGCCCTCGTCGGTGGTATCGACATCGGTCGAGACGACGCGGAAATCGGCGTAGCCGCTACGCATGTAGAAGCGACGCAGCAGCTCTTCATCGGCCTCGACCTTCGCCGGGTCGTAGACGTCCTTGCGGTTGAGCCAGCTCAGCCAATTGGACTTGCGGGTGGCGATGACACTCTTCAGGCGGCTGTCCGAATAGGCGGAGTTGCCGACGAAGGAAATCGACTTCACGCCGGTCCGGCCGCCTTCGTTGATGACGAACACGACATCGACGCGATTGTTTTCAAGCGTGGTGATCTCGCTCTCGACCGTCGCGGTGCTGCGGCCGCTGTGGCCGTAATAGTCCCGCACCCGCTGCACGTCGGCCTGAAGCTGCGATTCGGTGAGAACACCGCGCGCTTTGGTGTCGACCAGCGTGACGAGGATGTTGCCCTTGATCTTCTTGTTGCCGCGGAAGGTGACGGTGTTGACCACCTGATTTTCCGAGACGACCACCACAAGCGCGCTGCCGCGCTGGGAAATGTTCACGTCCGAGAAAAGGCCAGTTGCGTAGAGCGCCTTGACCGACTCGTCGATGTCGAGGGCGCTGAAGGAAGCGCCGGGCTTGATCGTGACGTAGTTGCGGATCGTGGAAGCCTCGACCCGCTGATTGCCCTGAACGGAGACGCTGCTGACGACCGCCGCCTGGGCGACCTCTGCCCCGCCGACCCAGCCGGTTCCGCCGAGAACCGGCGCGGCAAAAGTGAGAAGCGCTGCGAAGACTGTCTTCTGCGCGAAATTTCTCAAGAAATTCATATGCTTCGAATGCCTTCCCGAACTCGCATGCAATGTCGCCTTGCGATATCCAGATTCGCCCCCCGGGGCCACTCGACACCGAGGTTTACAGGCTTTTCTGGACCTTGCAAGCGCGCCCCACGTCAGACCCGCCGAATCTGTCGCCCCGTTGCTCAATCGCCACGCATCGAAGCCTTTTTCGAATGCGAACTCAAATGAATATTATCTGACCAAGTTGCAGGAAAAGTTAACCCCACCATTGGTGCGTGTCGTTCACTATCGTGAACAGCATCAACAGCATCAGGGCGGCAAAGCCCACGCGGAAGCCGTATTCCTGGATGCGGTCGGGCAGCGGCTTCCCGCGCAGCGCCTCGATCGCGTAGAAAAGCAGGTGCCCACCATCGAGGATGGGAACCGGAAAAAGATTGATAAGTCCGATACTTATCGAGAGAAGCGCGGCGAGATTGATCAGCGGCAGGAGGCCGAGTTCCGCCACCTGGCCCGAGATCTGGGCAACCTTGATCGGCCCGCCGAGCTGGTCGGCCGATTCGTTGCCGAGGATCAGGTTGCCGATATAGACGAGCGTCCTGTCGACCACGAACCACGTATCCTGGACCGCCAAAAGGGCCGCCTGGGGCAGCGCGTAGCGCTCGCGGGTGATATTCTCCGGCGTCGTCTGTCGCTGGATGCCGAGTTGCCCGACGCGCTGCTTGTTGCCGAAGCGGTCGGTGCTCTCCTTTAGGACGGGCGTCGCCACGATCGTGACGCTCTGGCCGGCGCGGTCGAGAACGATCGTCAGGGGCGTTCCCGCGTTGATGCTCACGGCGCGCTGGAAATCGCCGAAATTCCCGATTTCGACACCATCAAGCTGACGGATCACGTCGCCGGGCTGGAAGCCAGCCATCTCGGCGGCGCTGCCGGGCGCCACGCCGTCGACACGGGCCTCGGTCACCTCGCGGCCGTAGACCGCGAAGAGGAAAGTGAAGATCACGATGGCGAGGATGAAGTTGGCGACCGGCCCGGCCACGACGATGGCGGCCCGCGCAGCAACCCCTTTGCTAGCAAAGGCATGTTTCCGCTCGGCGTCGCTCATCGTCTGCAGGGCGTCGCGGTCGGTGCCGCCCGCCTCGGTTTCGTCGCCGAGGAATTTCACATAGCCGCCAAGCGGAATCGCCGACAGTTTCCAGCGGGTTCCGTAGCGATCGGTAAAGCCGACGATCTCCGGGCCGAAGCCGACCGAGAATATCTTGACGCCGACGCCGCACCAGCGGCCGACAAGGAAATGGCCGAGCTCGTGGAAAAACACGACGATCGTCAGCACGAACAGGAAGCCGACCACCGTGTAGCCAAAGCTGCCCAGATAATCAAAAGGCGGCATAGTGGTCCTTCTCCGTCAGCTGGCGATGCCGAGACCGGCGCGAGCTTGCATCAATTCTAGCGCGATCCGCCGCCCCTCGCGATCAAGATTGAGTGCGGCCTCCGTCGAGGCGGGCGTTTCGGTCGCAAGACCGGCAGCGCGCGCGACTGTCTCTTCCACCAATTCGGCGATTTCAAGGAAGCCGATGCGATGACGGAGGAACGCGTCCACGGCTATCTCATTGGCAGCATTCATTATATTGGTTGCCCATCCGCCTGCGGCAAGGGCCTCGCGGGCGATCCGCAAGGCCGGAAAGCGGCGTGGGTCGGGGCGCTCGAAGGTCAAACTCCCCAGCGCGGCGAGATCGAGGCGCGGGCTGCCGCTTTCGGTCCGCTCCGGCCAGGCAAGGCAGTGCGCGATCGGGGTGCGCATGTCGGGCGCGCTCATCTGGGCGAGCATGGAACCATCACGGAAGGCGACGATGCCGTGCACGGCGGATTGGGGGTGAACCAGGACTTCGACCTTGTCGCCGGACAATCCGAAGAGATGGTACGCCTCGATGATCTCAAGGCCCTTGTTCATCATCGTCGCGGAATCGACGGTGATCTTGGGGCCCATCGACCAATTGGGATGGCGGAGCGCCTGTTGCGGCGTCACCGCCGCCATCGCGTCGACCGTCCAGTCGCGGAACGGGCCGCCGGAGGCGGTCAGGATGATCTTCTCGACCGTATCGATCGCGTGGCCGCCGAGGGCCTGAAAGATGGCGTTGTGCTCGGAATCGACCGGCAGGATCGGCGGGCCGGCCCGGCGGGCCGCCGCGATGAAGAGCTCGCCGGCGCAGACCAGGCATTCCTTGTTGGCCAGCGCCACCTGAGCGCCCGCCTCGATCGCCGCCATTGTCGGCACGAGCCCGGCGGCGCCGACGATCGCCGCGATGACGATGTCGGCCGGACGCGCGGCAGCATCGACGACCGCCGAATCGCCCGTCGCCGCCTCGATGCCGGTGCCGGCGAGCGCGTCCTTCAGGACGGCATAGGCGGCCGGATTGGCGATGACGGCGAGACGGGCGCCGACCGCCCTGGCGATCTCCGCCAGCTTGGCGGCATTGTCGTTGCCGGTGACCGCAACGACTTCGAAATCGTCGGGCCGTTCGGCGATGACGGCGAGCGTGCTGGTGCCGATCGAGCCGGTGGCGCCGAGGATCGAAATCCGGCGCCGGGCACGCGGCGATGCGGCTACCACAGCAGGAGCCCTCGCCCGATGCCGTCGGCGCCGCCATGGACGGCGCCGATACCGGCCGCCGATGCGGTCGCGAAGATAAGCCCGTCGACGCGGTCCATGATGCCGCCATGGCCGGGAATGAGGCTGCCGGAATCCTTGGCGCCGAAGCGGCGCTTCACCCAGGATTCGAAGAGGTCGCCGGCCTGGCAGAAGACCGAGAGGACGATGGCGACGGCGATCAGGGGCACGGTCAGCGGCACGTCCTGCGTCAGTCGGGCGGCGGCACAGCCGGCGAGAACCGCCGCCGCAAGGCCGCCGATCGCACCGGACCAGGTCTTCTTCGGCGAGATGACTGGCGACAATTTCGGGCCGCCGATCAGGCGGCCGGCGAAGTAGGCGCCGGAATCGGTCGCCCAGACGACGGCCAGCACGAAGAACAGCGCGGCGAAGCCGTATTCGGGGGCTTCCCGGATCGCCATGATGCCGATGCCGAGCACCGCCGCGTAGACGATGCCGGAGGGAAGCCAGGCCTCCCGAAAGACCACCGCGGCGGCGATGGTCGCGAGGCCGGCGATCGCGCAGGCCAGGAGCGTCATGCCGAAGCCGGCGGCCAGGATAGCCGCCACGAGGGCAACGGCAAAAACGATGCTCCGTTCGGACTTGCCGCTGGTCATGCGCACCCATTCGAAGAGCACGATGACGGCGAAGAAGGCGGCGACGACCGTTGCCACCAGGCCGCCGAGATAGGCGGCGCCGAGCGCCAGCGAAAGGAGAACGACCGACGATACCGTCCTCAGGAGGAGGTCACCGGAGCCGCCGCTGCGCTGCGCCTGCGCCCCGTCCTGGATATTCACACGCCACTCCCGGCGATGCCGCCGAAGCGCCGGCTTCTGGCGGCGTATTCATCCAGCGCCGCATTGAAGGACGCCGCGTCGAAATCCGGCCAGAGCACCGGCAGGAAGACCAGTTCGGCATACGCCGCCTGCCAGAGCAGGAAATTGCTGAGGCGATATTCGCCGCTGGTCCGGATGACGAGATCGAGGTCGGGGAAAGCGGCGGTGTCGAGATCGGCGGCGAGTATCGCCTCGTCGATCGCGGCGGGATCGAGAGTGCCCGCCTGGACGCGTTCGGCGACGCGGCGGACGGCGCGGACGATCTCGTCGCGGCTGCCGTAGTTGAAGGCGACGACAAGCGTCAGCCGGCTGTTGGCGGCAGTGAGCCGCTCGGCCTCGGCGATCAGGGACAGGATGTCGGAGGGCAGCCTTTCGCGGCTGCCGATGACCTTTACCCTCACCCCCTGGCGGTGCAGGTCGGCAAGGTCGCGCCGGATGAAAAGCCGCAGAAGGCCGAAGAGGAACTCGACCTCCTCGACAGGCCGCGACCAGTTCTCCGAGGAGAAGCTGAAGAGCGTCAGGCAGGCAACGCCGCGCTTCAGGGCGACATCGACCGCGCGGCGCACGGCTTCAACGCCGCGCCGGTGCCCCTCGCTCCGGAAAAGTCCTCTGGAGGCGGCCCAGCGGCCGTTGCCATCCATGATGATGCCGACATGCCGCGGCAGCGCCGCTTCGCACCCGGCGGGATCGCCATTCACCGTGCGCGGAACCGTGTTCGCCGTCATCGGGGCGCGTCACCCAGCAACTAGACCTGAGTGATCTCTCCTTCCTTTGTGGCAAGAAGAGTATCGATCTCACTAATTGTCGAATCTGTCATCTTCTGAATCTGCTCGGCGGTCTTCTTCTGTTCGTCTTCGCTCATTCCGCCGTCTTTTTCTTCGCGCTTGAGAAGATCGAGAGCGTCGCGCCGGACATGGCGCACGGCAACCCGCGCCTGTTCCGTATACTTATGGGCAACCTTTACCAATTCCTGACGACGCTCGGCATTGAGCTCGGGAATCGGGATGCGCAGAAGCTGGCCCTCGGCGATCGGATTGAGCCCGAGATTCGACTCGCGGATGGCGCGATCGACGGCCTGGCTCATCGACCGGTCCCAGACCTGGACCGAGATCATCCGCGGCTCGGGAATGCTGATGGTCGCGACCTGGTTGAGCGGCATGTGGCTGCCATAGGCCTCGACCATGATCGGCTCGACAAGGCTGATCGAAGCGCGGCCGGTGCGCAGGCCCGAAAGCTCGCTCTTGAGGGAGGCAACGGCGCCCTGCATGCGGCGGTTGATATCGGCGAGATCCATGGGAAACCTCAATAATTACAAAGCCCGACTAGCCAGCCCCGTAGCAGTTCCGGGCGGCGCGGAGCTCGGGCGTTTCAACTGTCGGCGACGATGGTCGCCCGTCCCGCACCCTTGAGAATATCGACGAAGGCGCCGGGCTGGCGAATGGAAAAAACGATTAGCGGAATACGGTTGTCGCGGGCAAGGGCTACGGCCGCGGCATCCATGACTTCGAGGCCCTTGGCGAGGACGTCGGCATGAGTCAGCCGCTCGAAACGGGTGGCGTTCGGATCCTTCTTGGGGTCGGCCGAATAGATGCCGTCGACATTGGTCCCCTTGAAGAGGGCGTCGCAACCCATCTCGGCGGCCCGCAGCGCGGCGCCGGAATCGGTCGTGAAGAAGGGATTGCCGGTGCCGCCGGCGAAGACCAGCACGCTGCCCTCGTTGAAGACCTCTTTGGCCCGCTGCTGGGTGAAGGTCTCGCAGATGGTCGGGACGGGTACGGCCGAAAAAACATGGGCCGGAATGCCGCGCCTGGAGAGACCTTCCTGCAGGGCAAGCGAATTCATCACCGTCGCCAGCATCCCCATATGGTCGCCGGCGACGCGGTTGCCGCCCTTGCCGGCGATGGTCATGCCCCGGAAGATGTTGCCGCCACCGGTGACCAGCGCGACGCGGACGCCGAGGTTCAGGGCGTCGCCGATTTCACCGGCGACGCGGTCGACCATCTTGTCGTCGATGCCGAATTGCTGATCGCCGAGAAGCGCTTCGCCGGAAAGCTTGAGGAGGACCTTCCTGTAGCGAAGCTCAGGCATCATCGCTCGATTCGTTCCGGGGCCAAAGATCGGCAATCCGGATACACGATGCTCAAAGGCCTGTCACCCGCCGCAAGGGCGGGCAACAGGAATGAGGTTACTTCTTGCCTGCCGCGGCCGCGACCTCGGCGGCAAAGTCGCTCTCTTCCTTCTCGACGCCCTCGCCGATCCGGAACACGACGAACTTCGCGACCTCGACCGGACCGCCGACATCGCCCTCGGCGGCCTTCACGGCCTGGCCGACGGTCTTCTCGGTGTCGACGACGAAGGCCTGCGACAGCAGCACGACCTCCTCGTAGAACTTGCGGACGCGGCCTTCGACCATCTTCTCGATGATCGCCTCGGGCTTGCCCGATTCGCGCGCCTGCTCGGCATAGACGGAGCGTTCGCGGGCGACGACCTCGGGGTCGAGTTCCTCGACGCGGACGGCGAGCGGGTTGGCGGCGGCGACATGCATCGCGACCTGACGGCCGATGCCGGAAAGTTTCTCGGCCGGCGCGGCCGAGGAAAGTCCGACCAGCACGCCGATCTTGCCGAGACCCGGCGCGACCGCGCTGTGGATGTAGCTCGCGACATGGCCCGAGGGCACGAACACCACCGCCACGCGGCGGAGCGTTATGTTCTCGCCGATCGTGGCGACGGCAGCCTTGATCGCCTCGTCGACGGTCGCGCCATTGGCCATCTTGGCCGCCTGCACCGCGGCGAGCGAGCCGTCGGTGCCGAGCGCCGCTTCGGCGACGCCGGAAACCAGCTTCTGGAAGTCGGCGTTGCGGGCAACGAAGTCGGTCTCGGAATTGACCTCGACCATGACGGCGAGATTGCCCGAGCCGGCGACGCCGATCAGGCCTTCGGCGGCAACGCGGCCGGCCTTCTTGGCAGCCTTGGACAGGCCCTTGGCGCGCAGCCAGTCGACGGCCGCCTCGACGTCGCCCGACGTCTCGGTCAGCGCCGATTTGCAGTCCATCATGCCCGCGCCGGTCTTGTCGCGGAGTTCTTTCACCATGCTGGCGGAAATGCTCATGTCGAGCCTCTCGTCGCTATGCGATCGATCGCTTTTTCGGGGAAGAGTATCGGCCGCCTATATGGGGGCGGCCGATGAAACTTGTAAGACGGCTCAGGCGCCGGTGACCAAGGCCTTGGCCTGCCCGATCCAATCGTCGCGCTGGACGCGGCCCTTGGAGTTGAGGGCGAGATCGACCTTCTCCAGATCCTCGTCCGTGAAGTTGGCGATCTGCACGAGCTTGGTGACGCCAAGCTGGCGGAGCTTCTTCTCGAGCGAGGGACCAACGCCGGTGATCTTCTTGAGATCGTCCGGATCGCCGGCCGGGGCTTCGAACAGGGCCTCGACGGTGGCATCGCCATTCGTCGGCTTGCTGGTCTCGGTGCCATTCGGGGCGCTGGCGGTCGGCTCGAGAATGGTCGGCTCGATGATGGTCTCCTGGGCGCCGATATCGACACCGGACGTGCCCTGGGCCCGCGAGATGCCGTCGATCGCGGCGCGCGCAATCAGGTCGCAATAGAGCGTGATGGCGCGGCCGGCGTCGTCATTGCCGGGGATCGGGTAGGTGATGTGATCCGGATCGGAGTTCGAATCGACGATCGCGGCGACCGGAATATTGAGCCGGTTGGCCTCGTCGATCGCGATCTTTTCCTTGTTGGTGTCGATCACGAAGATGAGGTCGGGAACGCCGCCCATGTCCTTGATGCCGCCAAGGGCCTTCTCGAGCTTGTCCTTCTCGCGGGTGAGCGTGAGAAGCTCCTTCTTGGTGAGGCCCTGGGCCCCGCCGCCGAGGAGGTTGTCGAGTTCGCGAAGGCGCTGGATCGACTTGGAGATGGTCTTCCAGTTGGTCAGCATGCCGCCAAGCCAGCGGGCGTTGACGTAATACTGGGCCGACCGCTTGGCCGCCGCCGTGATCGGCTCGGCCGCCTGGCGCTTGGTGCCGACGAAGAGAACGCGGCCGCCACCGGCAACCGTATCGCTCACCGCCTCGAGGGCGCGATAGAGCAAGGGAACGGTCTGGGCGAGGTCGAGAATGTGGATGTTGTTGCGCGACCCGTAGATGAACGGGGTCATTTTCGGGTTCCAGCGATGTTTCTGGTGGCCGAAATGAACGCCTGCTTCGAGAAGCTGGCGCATAGAAAAATCGGGCAGTGCCATGACTACCTGTCTCCTTTTACCGGTTCTGCCTCCGCGGGGATGCGGCCGAAGCCGCCGCCTGTTTCCAGGCACCGGATGGTTCGTTCGTCCAGCGAGCCGGACGGTTGAGCCAATCCCCGCGTGTGTGATGGAGGGGCTTATAGGAAGGTAGGGACGGGAAAGCAAGCGCGGCACCAAATTCGCCCAATCCCTGAACTTACCGCATTTCAAAGGCTCTCGCCTTTCCTGGAGCTCCTGCTCTCCATCCATCCGCCACCAAGCTCAGCTCGCGGACGCATACCTCTGGTCAATCGTTAACGCCCGATATCCCCGATCCTACGGTCATGGCTGATTTCAGGGAGGACGAAATGGCGAGCAAGGCTGCCTTCACGCCCGAGGAATGGGCGCAAATCGTCGCCAGCCCGATGGTCGCGGGAATGGCCATCACTGCAGCCGATCCCGGCGGCCTCTGGAGCATCTTGCGCGAAAGCATCGCGGGCGGAAGTTCTCTGGTCCGGGTGAAGCAGGACGTCGCGGCGAACCCGTTGGCCAAGGCAATTGCCGAAGACGTAGAGAACGCAGACACGCGCACCTCTGTCCGCGACGCGACACAAGCGAAATTCAAGGGCGTTCAGGTGGGCGAACTGAGGGCCAAGGCGATCGAGGAACTTCGGTCGGTCGCGGCGCTCGTCGATGCAAAGGCTCCGGCAGACGCATCAGGCTTCAAGACCTGGCTGTATGAAGTTGCTCAACGGACGGCGGAGGCGGGCAAGGAAGGCGGCTTTTTGGGTTTCGGCGGCGTCGCGGTCAGCGATGCAGAGCGTGCGACCTTGGCCGAGATACAGGCAGCACTCGGCACCCGATCGGCCTGACACACGACGCTGCGTTCATTTGATCGTCAGTATCACCCCACCCCGCTGTCGTACTTCGCACGCCAGTGCCCCTCCCCCTCCATGGGAGAAGGTAGCGAAGCAACGCCCGCTAGCGATTCCGGCGGGCCCGTCTTAGGGCGGCGAAGTCGTCTCTAGGTGACGCTCAGACCAGTTCCACCTGCTCGACGCCCTTCACGGCCCGGAGCGCGCTGGCGATCTGCGGCGAGACGGCATAGCGGCCAGGAAGGCGCATTTCGACCTCGCGGCGGCCCTGCTCCTGGATGAGGATGAGGCTGACCTCGCCCTCCCCCCTGGCGGTCAGATGCTTCTGGACGCTCGGCAGCGGGACTTCGTCGCGCAGATAGATGCGGATCTGCTTGAGGCCGGCCATCAGCTTGTCGAGTGCCTTGACCGACTGGATCCGGACGCTGATGCCCTCCGGCCGCTCCTCGGCGCCGACCAGAAGCTCGACGGAATTGCCCGGTTCGAGGAGATCGCGGAATTCAGCGAGGCCTTCCGAGAAGACGATCGCCTCATAGGAGCCGGTCGGGTCGGAAAGCTGGATGGCGCCCATGCGGTTGCCGTTGCGGATACGGCGTTCCTGGCGCGAGGTGACGGTCGCGGCGAGGCGCCCGGCGGTGGCGCCGTTGCGGACCGATTCCGAAAATTCGGTCCAGCTCTGGACGCGCATCTTCTGGAGCACCGTGCGGTACTCGTCGAGCGGATGGGCGCTCATATAGAAGCCGACCGCGCCATATTCGCGCTGCAGCTTCTCGGCCGGCAGCCAGGAGTCGACGACCGGCAGAAGGAGCGGCTCGCGATCGGAGGCGCCGCCGAAGAAATCATTCTGACCGCTGACGGCGCCTTCCTGGGTGCGCGTCGCGAGGCCCATGATGCGATCGATGCCGGCGCTGACGCGGGCGCGGTCAGGCTCGAGCGTATCGAAGGCGCCGGCGGCGGCGAGGCTTTCGAGGACGCGCCTGTTGAAGAGGCGCGGATTGATGCGGCGGGCGAAATCGGCGAGATCGCGGAAGGGCTCGCCTCCCCTCGCCTCGACGAGATGCTCGATCGCCTGCGCGCCGACGCCCTTGATAGCGGCGAGTGAATAGAGGATGCGGGCATTGTCGACGTCGAACTCGACGACGGAGCGATTGACCGAGGGCGACTCGACCGGAATGCCAAGCCGGATCGCCTCGCGGCGGAATTCGGCGAGCTTGTCGGTGTTGCCGGTCTCAAGCGTCAGCGAAGCCGCCATGAACTCGGCCGGGTAGTTCGCCTTGAGATAGGCCGTCTGGTAGGTGATCAGCGCGTAAGGCGCCGAATGCGATTTGTTGAAACCGTATTCCGCGAATTTGGCGCAGGCGTCGAAGATCGCGACGGCGGTCTCCTTTTCGACGCCGCGCTCGGTGGCGCCGTTCAGGAAGCGGCCACGCTGGGCATCCATCTCGGCCTTGATCTTCTTGCCCATGGCGCGGCGCAGAAGATCGGCCTCGGCCAGCGTGTAGCCGGCCATGTCGCGGGCGATCTGCTGGACCTGCTCCTGATAGGTGATGATGCCGTAGGTCGGCTCGAGGATCGGCTTCAGCATCGGGTGGAGATATTCGACCGGCTCCTTGCCGAGCTTGCGCGAGCAATAGGTCGGGATGTTCGCCATCGGCCCCGGACGATAGAGCGCGACCAGCGCGATCAGATCCTCGAAGCGGTCGGGCTTCATGTCGACCAGGGCGCGGCGCATGCCGGCGCTTTCCACCTGGAACACGCCGACCGTATCGCCGGCGCCGAGCATCTCGAAGCTCTTCTTGTCGTCGAGCGGGATCTTGAGGAGCTCGATGTCGACGCCGCGGCGGCGGATGAGCTTCACCGCAACGTCCAGGACCGTCAGCGTCTTCAGGCCGAGGAAGTCGAACTTTACGAGCCCGGCCTGCTCGACCCATTTCATGTTGAACTGGCTGACCTTCATGCCCGAGCGCGGGTCGCGATAGAGCGGCACGAGCTGATCGAGCGGACGGTCGCCGATGACGATGCCGGCGGCATGCGTCGAGGCGTGGCGGTAAAGGCCTTCGAGCTTCTGCGCGATGATCAGCAGCCGGTCGACGAGCGGGTCGGCCTCGCGCTCGGCCTGGAAGCGTGGTTCGTCCTCGATCGCCTTGTCGAGCTTGACCGGGTTCGCCGGATTCTGCGGCACCAGCTTGCAGAGCCGGTCGACCTGGCCATAGGGCATCTGGAGGACGCGGCCGACATCACGCAGCACGGCGCGGGCCTGCAGGGTGCCGAAGGTGATGATCTGCGCGACCTGGTCGGCGCCGTATTTCTCCTGGACATACTGGATGACCTCGTCGCGCCGGTTCTGGCAGAAGTCGATGTCGAAATCCGGCATCGAGACGCGGTCGGGATTGAGGAAGCGCTCGAAGATAAGCGAGAAGCGCAGCGGGTCGAGATCGGTGATGGTCAGCGACCAGGCGACCACCGAGCCGGCGCCCGAGCCGCGGCCGGGGCCGACCGGGATGCCCTGCTTCTTCGCCCACTGGATGAAATCGGCGACAATCAGGAAGTAGCCGGGATATTTCATCCGGACGATGACGCCGATCTCGTATTCCAGGCGCTTCTCGTAATCCTCGACGGTAAGTCCCGGCGCGAGGCCGTGCCTGGCGAGGCGATCGGCAAGGCCGTTGCGGGCATTCACGGCGAGGAGTTCGGACTCAGCCGCCTCGGCCGCGGCGGCATCGCCGCCGGTGCCGGCAAAACGCGGCAGGATGGGCTTGCGCACCATCGGCCGGTAGGCGCAGCGCATGGCGATCTCGACGGTGTTCTCGAGCGCCTCGGGCACGTCGGCGAAGAGCGCCAGCATCTCGGCGCGCGACTTGAAATAATGTTCGGGCGTCAGCCGGCGGCGTTTCTCCTCGGCGATGACGGCGCCCTCAGCGATGGCGATCAGCGCGTCATGGGCCTCGTAATCGTCGCGCTTCGGGAAGAAGGGCTCGTTGGTCGCGACCAGCGGCAGGCCACGCGCATAGGCGAGCGCGACGAGTTGCGGCTCGACGATTTCCTCGGAGGCGATCTTGTGGCGCTGCAATTCGACATAGAGCCGGTCCCCGAAGAGGGAAGCGAGGCGATCGAGCCGCTCGCCGGCAATCTCCTGCTGGCCGGCGGCGATGGCGCGATCGACGGGGCCGCCGGGGCCGCCGGTCAGGCAGATCAGGCCGTCGGTGGCGCCGCCCAGCCAATCGACCGGGATATGCGCCTTGGTCATGGCGTCCGGCTCGGTGAAGGAGCGCGAGACCAGCCTGACCAGGTTCCAGTAGCCGGCCTCGCTGGAGGCCAGGAGGACGATGTCGGTTAGATGCTTCTGCGGCGGCATGCCGGGCCGGCCGGCATCCGAGGCATCGGCGAAATCGACGGCGACCTGGCAGCCGACGATCGGCTGGATCCCGGCTTCGACCATCTTCTCGGAGAATTCGAGCGCCCCGAAGAGGTTGCCGGTATCGGTCATGGCCAGCGCCGGCTGGCGGTCGCCGGAGGCAAGATAGGCGAGCGTCTTCAGCGGCAGCGCGCCTTCCAGCAGCGAATAGGCCGAATGAACCCGCAAATGGACGAAGCCGACGGCGCTCGCGATCCGACTCATGACGCGATCCTCCTCGCGCCAAGTTTCGGCGATGGCCGGAGGCCTGTCCATGCGGCCGGACCGCTCGTCCAGAGCTAGTTCGGGCAGAGCTAATTCAGGAAATGGAGCATCTCCGACAGGACGCCGATCGAGGCGACGAAAGACGTGATCGAAATGAGCGCTGCGAGATCGCGAATGAGACTGGGCATGACGTCCCTCCTTTGCTTTGGGACGCCTAGTATGTTCATGTTTTGTTCTCGTCGTCAATTACCGAGATTCGGCGCCTTGCGGACACCGTGAATCCTTCGTTACCGAGGGGAGCCATCCATTTGAAAAAATATTCGAGACAAGCGGAACCAGCCCCGGCAGCCGGCGTTGTCTAGATGCCGGCTGGCGTTCCCCCGCCCCCCTTTAGCCAGTCGGTAAAAGGGCCGCTCCAATCTCCGGATTGGGGCGGCTTTTTCTTTGGACCGATGCCGGAACCTGCAGTCGATTATGGGCGTTTCTTCCGCGAGCGGGCGGAAGGAGAATTGCGATGCGACAGGCATTGGCCGGACCGCTTTTCGAAGACCGGTCCTTTTCCCTCGATCATATCATGCGGGGCTGGCGCGGCTTCGTGCGGCAATGGCGGCAGGATTTCGCTTTCGCACGCTATATGCGGGACGCGCTTTCCGGCCGGCCGGTCACGCAGGCAGAGACAGAAACTGCGAGGAAGGCGGTTGCGTTCGCCTTTGCAGATATCCGCTCGCCCTCATTCCATCTCGACGATCTTGCCCTCCCTCAACGTAATGCGTCGGTCCATGCGGGCCGCAAGATCGTGATTGTGCGTCGCGATAAGGGCAGCGAGCTTCGAGGCTCGTACAATTTGCGCTAGCCCGTCGAAGACGAGACCGGAGGTCGACGGATCGAGATTGCCGGTCGGCTCGTCCGCCAGAAGCAGCCGCGGCGCGTTGGCGACGGCCCGCGCGATGGCCACCCGCTGCTGTTCGCCTCCCGATAATTCCGATGGCCGATGCTCCGCGCGCTTCTGGATGCGCATATAGGCCAGCAACTGCATGGCGCGCTGATGCGCGACGCGCTGGCTGGTGCCGCGAATGAGCTGCGGCATCATGATGTTCTCGACGGCAGAGAACTCCGGCAGCAGATGGTGAAACTGGTAGACGAAGCCGATCTGCAGCCGGCGGATCGTGGTCAGTTCGCTATCGGAGAGTTCGCCGGTCTTGCGCCCCGAGATCACCACCTCGCCGCCGTCGGGCCGCTCCAGCAAACCGGCGAGATGGAGCAAGGTCGATTTGCCGACACCCGACGGCGCGACGATGGCGACCATTTCACCCGGAAAGATGGTGAGGTTGGCGCCGTTCAGGATGGTGAGCGGGCCGGCCGCGCCCGTGTAGGTCCGCTCGACGTCGATCAGCCGAAGCGCCGGCTTTCTGGCCGGCGGTCCCTCTCGCGGCGAAGTCGACTGGGTGCTCATTCGTATCGCAGCGCCTCGACCGGATCGAGACGCGCCGCCCGCCAGGCCGGGTAGATCGTCGCCAGATAGGACAGGATCAGCGCCATGAGGACGACGGACACCGTCTCGCCGCTGTCCATGTCGGCGGGAAGCTGGCTCAGGAAATAGAGTTCCGGCGAGAAGACGTCGGTCCGCGTCAGCCGCGAGATGAACTGGCGGATCGTTTCGACATTCAGGCAGATGACGACGCCGAGGAGGAATCCGGCGAGCGTGCCGACCGTGCCGATCGCCGCGCCGGTGATGAAGAAGACGCGCATGATGGCGCCGCGCGTCGCCCCCATGGTTCGCAAGATCGCAATGTCGTGGCCCTTGTCCTTCACCAGCATGGTGAGACCGGAAATGATGTTCAGCGCCGCGACGAGGACGATGAGCATCAGGATCAGGAACATCACGTTGCGCTCGACCTCGAGCGCCGAGAAGAAGGTCGAATTCCGCTGCCGCCAGTCGCCGAGCACGATCGGCCGCTCGGCGGCCGCCTCGACCGCCGGCCGCAGGCGGTCGATGTCGTCGGGATGGGCGAGGTAGATCTCGATCGCCGTCGCGTAGCCATCCTGGTTGAAATAGATCTGCGCTTCCTCGAAGGGCATGAAAACAAAGGTGGAATCATATTCCGACATGCCGATCTCGAAGATCGCGACGATCGGATAGGCCTTGACGCGCGGCGTCACGCCGAGGGGCGTCACGCTGCCGCGCGGCGAGACCAGCGTCAGCGAATCCCCGAGCACGAGCCCCAGCGATTGTGCGAGGCGCGTGCCGATCGCGACGCCGCCCGAGGCGGAAAAATTCTCCAACGTGCCGAGCCTGATATTCTTGGCGACGCCCGGCACGCGGGCGAGATCTGCGTCGCGGACGGCGCGGACGAGCACGCCGTTGGATGTTTCCAGCCCGCTCGCAAGCGCCTGCCCCTCGATCAGCGGGATGGCGGAGACGACGCCGGGGACGCCGGCGATGCGCGCCGCGACAGCGTCGAAATCGGTCAGTTCCGAATCCAGCGGCTGGATAATGAAATGGCCGTTCAGGCCGAGGATCTTGTCGATGAGCTGGGCGCGGAAGCCGTTCATCACCGCCATGACGACGATGAGCGTCGCGACGCCCAGCACGATGCCGAGAAAGGCGAAGCCGGCGATGATGGAGATGAAGCTCTCGCGCCGGCGGGCACGGAGATAGCGAAAGGCGATCATCCACTCGAAGCGCGCGAAAGGCCGCGTGCCGGTCGATCGCTCAGTCGCGGTGTCGCGGCTTGCCATGCCCTAGCCGGCCAACAGGCGGTCGACGACGGAGTCGATCGGCAGGGTTTCGCGGGCGCCGGTGGCACGACGCTTGATCTCGGCTTCGCCGCTCGCCGCGCCCTTCGGGCCGATGATCACCTGCCAGGGCAGTCCGATCAGGTCCATCGACGCGAATTTGGCGCCGGCGCGCTGGTCGAGATCGTCGTAGAGGACCGATAGCCCGGCCTTCACCAGGCGATCGTAGAGCTTCTCGGCCGCGGCGTCGGTCGCCGCATCGCCGGGCTTGAGGTTGATCAGGCCGACGGCGAATGGAGCGATGCTGTCCGGCCAGATGATGCCGGCTTCGTCATGGCTCGCCTCGATGACCGCGCCGACGAGGCGCGACACGCCGACGCCGTAGGAGCCCATATGGACGAAATGCTCGGCGCCGTCGGGGCCGGCGACCTTGGCGCCCATCGGCTCGGAATATTTGGTGCCGAAATAGAAGATGTGGCCGACTTCGATGCCGCGCGCCGTGATGCGCCTTTCTTCCGGCAGCTTATTGAAGGCCTCGACGTCATGTTTCTCGTCGGTCGCGGCGTAGTGCGACGTCCAGGCATCGACGATCGGCGAGAGGTCGCCGCGGAAGTCGATGTCGGCGGGCGGGATGGGTAGATCGAGGAGGTCGCGCGAACAGTAAACCTCGCTCTCGCCGGTCGAGGCGAGGATGATGAATTCATGGCTCATGTCGCCGCCGATCGGGCCGGATTCGGCGCGCATCGGAATGGCCTTCAGGCCGAGCCGCTCGAAGGTCCGGAGATAGGCGACGAACATGCGCTGATAGGCAGCGCGCGCCGATTCCCGATCGATATCAAAGGAATAGGCATCCTTCATGAGAAATTCGCGGCCGCGCATGACGCCGAAGCGCGGGCGGACCTCGTCGCGGAATTTCCACTGGATGTGATAGAGATTGAGCGGCATCGCGCGGTACGAACTGACATAGGCCCGGAAGATGTCGGTGATCATCTCCTCATTGGTCGGGCCGTAGAGCATGTCGCGCTCGTGCCGGTCCTGGATGCGCAGCATCTCCTTGCCGTAAGCCTCGTAGCGGCCACTTTCGCGCCAGAGATCGGCGGATTGCAGCGTCGGCATCAGCATTTCGATGGCGCCCGACCGGTCCTGCTCCTCGCGCACGATCTGCGCGATGTTTTCGAGCACGCGCTTGCCGAGCGGCAACCAGGAATAAATGCCGGCCGACTGCTGGCGGATGAGCCCGGCGCGCAGCATGAGGCGGTGCGAAACGATTTCCGCCTCTTTCGGAGTCTCCCGGAGCGTCGGCAGGAAGTATCGGGAGAGGCGCATGATTCTGGAGGCTCCGTGTGCGTTTCTTGGTGCGCCGCAGTCAATCGATCGGGTTCAGAAAAAACAAGCACTTTTGCCGTTTTTGAGGCCGAGCGCCGAGCTACCCAGCGACGCAGCCTTTCGGTCGCGCAAAAGCGAAGCCGGAAAAGCTTTTCGCGTGAATTGCATGATTCGTGCAAAATTATTGGGCTGGGCACGCACAAATTGGTGACAAGCCCTCCGACATTAGATACGCTTCTCTTCATAACAAGGGGATGGGACGAGCTGTCGCTCTCACCCTTCCCGTAAAATGGCATAGCGGTCTATGTCTTGGGAGGAAGAGCCATTCGGGCGCGCCGTTCGGTTGCTGCCGCCGGTCCCGATAACCCAATCAGCCAGTTGGGCGTTGGATCGGCACGAAGGGTTAAGACGCGGAACTGACGGAGCAAGGCCGAAAGGCCTTGCTTTTTTTTGTTTCTAACGGATCGGGTAGATGAGGTCGGCGATCATTTCGAGATCGAAGCCGAAGCGATCGATCGCCAGCCAGATCCCCAGCACCACGATTGCCGAAACAATTGTCGTCGCCACCGCCTTCTTCAGAAGCCGCGGCCGGGTCGGCGCGCTGTGAGCGCTGCCTAGGACGATGTCGCCATCCTCTTCCTGCGTCCTCACGCCGAAAGGCAGGACGGCGAAAAGGACGATCCACCAGACGACGAAGTAGATCGCGGCGACGCTGACGATACTCATGCGGCGGTCATAGGACGGCGACGAAGACCGTGCAAACCGGTTTTTTGCCCCAGACTGCGTTGACCGCGGACCGAACCGCCCGCCGCACGGCTTCACGCACGACCTCGGGATCCCGACGCTGCGGGCGCGGCATCGAATCGAGCGTGTCGAAAACGGCGTTGGCGACGGCTTCTTCGAGAGGCCGACCGGAAGCGTCGGTCAGCGGCAGGCCGACCAGTTCGACCTCCGGATCGCCGCGCGGGTTGCCCTTGGCATCGAGCGTCACCAGCACGCCGGCATGGCCGGAGAAGGACAGCTTGCGGCGCTCGGCAACGCCGATGGTTTCAAGCGGGCCGACCAGCGAGCCGTCCTTGTAGATGCGGCCGGCGTCGATCTCGTCGACCTTCTCGGCGCGTCCGGGGCCGAGCCGGATCATCGTGCCGTTGCGGATGGTGAGCACCGTCTCGACGCCCATCTGGCGGGCGAAGTCGGCGTGGGCCGCGAGATGCATCGCCTCGCCATGGACCGGCACCGCGACCTTCGGCCTCACCCAGCCATACATCTCGCGAAGCTCGTCGCGCCGCGGATGGCCGGAGACGTGGACGAGCGCATCGCGGTCGGTGACGATTTTGACGCCGCGCGTGACGAGCGTGTTGATGATCGTGTTGACCGCCTTCTCGTTGCCCGGAATGGCGCGGGAGGAAAAGACGACCATATCGCCGGCGACGAGTTCGACATTGCGATGCTCCTCCGACGCGACGCGGGCGAGCGCGGCGCGGGGCTCGCCCTGGCTGCCGGTGAGCAGCGCGACCGTATTGCCGCGCGGCAGATGCGGATAGGATTCCTCATCGAGGAAAGGCCGCAGTCCTTCGAGATAGCCGAGCTCGGTCGCGACATCGATGACGCGGCGCATGGCGCGGCCGACGACGACGACCTCACGCCCGGCGGCTGCGGCGGCAACCGCGACAGAGCGGATGCGTCCGACATTGGAGGCGAAGGTGGTGAAAGCCACCCTGCCCTTGGCATTGCGGATGATGTCGGTGAGGACAAGGCCGACTTCGGTCTCGCTGGGACTCTTGCCTTCGCGGAGCGCGTTGGTGGAATCGCAGATCATCGCGAGAACGCCTTCGTCGCCGATCTCGCGGAGGCGCTTCGCATCGGTCGGCAGGCCGATCACCGGCGTCTCGTCGATCTTCCAGTCGCCGGTATGCAGCACGATGCCGGCCGGCGTGCGGATCGCCAGCGCATTCGATTCCGGGATCGAATGGGCGACGTTGATGAACTCGACGTTGAACGGGCCGAGCGTGAAAGGCTTACCGGGTTCGACGACGGTCACCGGGATCGGTCCCTTGCCCGGTTCGCTGGCGAGCTTGGCAGTGATCAGATTGGCGGTGAAGGCGGTGGCGTAGATCGGCACGCGGAGGCGCGGCCACAGATCGATGACGGCGCCGTAGTGATCCTCATGCGCATGGGTGAGGACGATGCCGGCGAGATTCGTCCGCTCTTCCTCGAGATAGGAAATGTCCGGGAAGACAAGGTCGACGCCGGGCAGGTCCGGCCCGGCAAAGGCGACGCCTAGATCGACGGCGAGCCAAGCGCGTTCGTGCGGCGGCCCGTAGCCGTAGAGGCCGAGATTCATGCCGATCTCGCCGACGCCGCCGAGCGGCATGAAGACCAGTTCCGCTTCGCGGTTGCGGGTCATGCCCTTGCCGCCACGGCGCCGAAATGCACCTCGCCGGCGCTGATCGGCCGAAGCGTGCCGTCTTCCATGCGGATCATGAGCCGTCCCTCGCTGTCGATGGTTTCGAACCTGCCACGTAATATCTCCCCACCGATACGGACGACCGCCTCTTCGCCGACCCCGGCGGCCCGATCAAGCCACAGATCGCGGATTCGGGGAAAGCCCCTGCCCCCGTCCCAGATCCGCTCGATGCCGGCCCAGGCGTCGGAGAGCGCCGAAAAGACATCGGCGGCAGTCGCCGATATGCCGAGCCCCGCCAGCGCGGCGGTCGGGTAAGGCAGGCCGGACGGCGCCTCGATGACGTTGACGCCGATGCCGATGACGACGGCGAGCCGGCCATCGGCGAGCGGTTCGGCCTCGAGCAGGATGCCGGCGAGCTTGCCGCCGTCGAGAAGCACGTCATTCGGCCATTTCAGCCGAAGCCGCGTGCTCTGGCGGCCGGCGCCGGGCTCCAGCCCATCCATCGCGATTGCAACGGCAAGGCCGGGTGCGACCCGACGCAAGGCTTCGTCCAGCGACAGCCCGGCGACGAAGCCGAGCGTCGCGGCGACGCCCGGCACGGCTTCGACCCTGAGGAACAGGCTGGCGGCGAGATTGCCCCGCGCCGTCGCCCAATGGCTGCCGCGACGGCCGCGTCCCTCGCTCTGGAAATCGCTGACGACCCAGAGACGTCCGACATCGCCGGCCCGCGCCTGCGCCATCGCGGCGGCATTGGTCGAACCGATCGTGTCGTGCTGCTCGAGGCGGTAGCCTGCCGCTTCTGCCTTCAGGCCGAGGGCGAAAGCCGTCACTTCAGAAGAATGTCCCGGCCGCGGTGGCCGCGGCTTCGCCGACCCGGCCGGCAATGACCACGAAGAGGAGCACGAAGGCGCCGCTGACGCCCAGCACCACGCGAAGCTCGACGGGCATCGGCTCGAAGGCGCCGGCCGGCTCGTCGAAATACATGATCTTGATGATGCGGAGGTAATAATAGGCGCCGACGACGCTGGCGAGTACGCCGATGACCGAGAGCCAATAGAGCCCGGCCTCGATCGCCGCGAGGAAGACGTAGAATTTCGCGAAGAATCCGGCGAGCGGCGGAATGCCGGCCAGCGAGAACAGGATCATGGCCAGCATGAAGGCCATCATCGGATTGGTCTTCGACAGGCCGGCGAGATCGCCGATATCCTCGACCATGCCGTCGCGGCGGCGCATCGCCAGGATGCAGGCGAAGGCGCCGAGCGTCATCGCCATATAGATCAGGAGATAGATGATCACGCCACGCACGCCGGTCTCGGTGCCGGAGGCGAGGCCGACCAGCGCGAAGCCCATATGGCCGATCGAGGAATAGGCCATCAGACGCTTGATGTTGCGCTGGCCGATCGCGGCAAAGGAGCCGAGCAGCATCGAGGCGATGGAGACAAACGTAAGAATCTGCTGCCAATCCGGCGTCACCGGCGCGAAGGGGCCGACGACGACGCGGATGAAGAGCGCCATCGCGGCGACCTTGGGCGCCGCGGCGAAGAAGGCGGTGACCGGCGTCGGCGCGCCCTCATAGACGTCGGGCGTCCACATATGGAAGGGCACGGCCGAGATCTTGAAAGCGAGGCCGGCGATCAGGAAGACGAGGCCGAACACGAGGCCCAGCGTCGAACCGCTGAGCGTCAGCGCCGCCGAGATGCCGGTAAAGCTCGTCTGGCCGGTGAAGCCGTAGATCAGCGACGCGCCGTACAGGAGCATGCCCGAGGAGAGCGCGCCGAGGACGAAATATTTGAGGCCGGCCTCGGTCGAGCGGACCGAGTCGCGGTTGATCGCGGCGACGACGTAGAGCGCCAGCGACTGGAGTTCGAGGCCGAGATAGAGCGCGATCAGATCGTTGGCCGAGATCATCATCAGCATGCCGAGCGTCGCGATGACGATCAGCACCGGATATTCGAAGCGCTCGAACTTCTGGGCGCGCGCATAGCCGACCGACATGGCGATGGCGACGCCCGAGCCTACCAGCGTGATGATCTTCATCAGGCGCGCGAAGGGATCGAGCACGAAGGCGCCGCTGAAGGCGGTGCCGTTCTCGCCGGTGAGCAGCAGGATCGCCGCCGCGGTAACGATGAGCGCGACCGACAGGCCGGTGACGATCGGCGTCGCCTTCTCGCCGCCGAAGGCGCCGATCATCAGGAGAACCAGCGCGCCGACAGCCAGGACGATTTCCGGCAGCGCGGGAAGCAGGACGAGATCGGCGGGCATCAGTTCTTCTCCACGATCATCGTCATGGCGCCAGCGCCGCAAGCTTGCCGGCCGCCGAGAGCGCCGCCTGATAATTGCTGACGAGCTGGTCGACCGAGGCGGCGGTGATATCCATGATCGGCGCCGGATAGCCACCGAACAGAATGGTCAGGATGACCAACGGGAGCAGGATCGCCATCTCGCGCCGCGACAGGTCGAGCATCGACTTCAGGCTCTCCTTCTCGATCTGCCCGAAGATTACGCGGCGGTAGAGCCAGAGCGCGTAGCAGGCCGAGAGGATGACGCCGATGGTGGCGAAGAAGGCAACCCAGGTGTTGGCACGGAAGGCGCCGACGAGCGTCAGGAATTCGCCGACGAAACCGCTCGTCCCCGGCAGGCCGACATTGGCCATGGTGAAGACCAGGAAGAAGAAGGCGTAGATCGGCATGCGGTTGACGAGGCCGCCATAGGCGGCGATCTCGCGGGTGTGCATGCGGTCGTAGACGACGCCGACGCAGAGGAAGAGCGCGCCGGAGACGATGCCGTGCGACAGCATCTGGAAAAGCGCACCCTGCACGCCCTGGGCGTTGGCGGCGAAGATGCCCATGGTCACGAAGCCCATATGAGCGACCGACGAATAGGCGATCAGCTTCTTGATGTCTTCCTGCATCAGGGCGACCAGCGAAGTGTAGATGATCGCCACGACCGAAAGCGTGAAGACGAAGGGCGCGAAATCGGCCGAGGCCAGCGGGAACATCGGCAGCGAGAAGCGGATGAAGCCGTAGCCGCCCATCTTCAGGAGGATCGCCGCAAGGATCACCGAGCCGGCAGTCGGCGCCTCGACATGCGCGTCGGGAAGCCAGGTGTGGACCGGCCACATCGGCATCTTCACGGCGAAGGAGGCGAAGAAGGCGATCCACAGCCAGAACTGCATCTCCGCCGAGAACGAATGGTTGAGCAGAGTCGGAATGTCGGTCGTGCCGGCATCCCAGTACATCGCCATGATGGCGAGGAGCATCAGCACCGAGCCGGCAAGCGTGTAGAGGAAGAATTTGAAGCTCGCATAGACGCGGCGCGGGCCGCCCCAGATGCCGATGATCAGAAACATCGGGATCAGGCCGCCTTCGAAGAAGACGTAGAAGAGCAGAAGATCGGTGGCGCAGAAGACGCCGATCATCAGCGTCTCGAGCGCCAGGAAGGCGATCATGTATTCCTTGAAGTAGCGATTGACGGTCAGCCGGCTCGCCACGATGCAGAATGGCATCAGGAAGGTGGTCAGGATGACGAACAGCATCGAAATGCCGTCGACGCCCATCGAGTAGGCGATCGAGCCGCCAAGCCATTCCGTCCGCTCGACGAGCTGGAAGCCCGGATTGGACGGATCGAAATTCGTCCAGATGAAGATCGAGAGCACGAAGGTGACGGCCGTCGTCCAGAGGGCGACGTGGTAGACGTTGCGCCGCGCGATGTCGTCGTCGCCGCGGATGATAAGAATCAAGAGCGCGCCGACGAGCGGCAGGAACGTGACGGTCGAAAGGATCGGCCAGCCGGTCATATCCCGCGCCTCACGTGAACATTGCCCATGTGACCAGCGCAGCGATGCCGATCAGCATGGCGAAAGCATAATGGTAGAGGTAGCCGGTCTGCAGGCGGACGACCCATGAGGTGACGTCGAGGGCGCGGGCCGAGATGCCGTCGGGGCCGAAGCCGTCGATGAACCAGCCGTCGCCCTTCTTCCACAGGAAGCGGCCGAGCCACATGGCCGGGCGGACGAAGATAAAGTCGTAGATCTCGTCGAAGTACCACTTGTTCAAAAGGAATTTGTAGAGGCCGTTATGACGCTGCGCGATGCGGCGCGGGATCTCCGGCGAGAGCAGATAAAACTGCACGGCGATCATGAAGCCCAGCACCATCACCAGGAAGGGCAGGATCTTCACCGCGAAGGGCACATGGTGCAGCTCTTCGATGATGTGGTTCTCGGGGCCGAAGAAGAGGCCGATCTTCCAGAATTCGTGGCTCTCCTCGCCGATGAAGGAGCCGTAGAAGATGAAGCCGGCGAGCAGCGCTCCGGCCGCCAGGATCATCAGCGGTACCGTCATCACCAGCGGCGATTCGTGGACATGCTTCATGACTTCTGCGGAAGCCCGCGGGCGGCCGTGGAAGGTCAGGAAGATCAACCGCCATGAGTAGAAGGAGGTCATGGCGGCGGCGACGACCGTCATGATGAAGGCGTAGTCGGCGGCGCCGTTATGGCCGGCGAAGGCGGATTCGATGATCGCGTCCTTCGAGAAATAGCCGGCGGTGAAGGGGAAGCCGGTCAGGGCTAGGGTGCCGATGACCATCATCCAGTAGGTGACCGGGATATGGGTGCGCAGGCCGCCCATCTTGCGCATGTCCTGCTCGTCGGAGACGGCATGGATCACGGAGCCGGCGCCGAGGAAGAGGAGTGCCTTGAAGAAGGCGTGGGTGAAGAGGTGGAAGATGCCTACCGAGTAGGCGCCGACGCCGAGGGCCACGAACATGTAGCCTAGCTGCGAGCAGGTCGAATAGGCGATGACGCGCTTGATGTCGTTCTGGACGAGGCCGACGGTGGCGGCAAAGAAGGCCGTGGTCGCCCCGATGAAGGTGACGAAGGTCAGCGCGGTCGGCGACAGCTCGAAGAGCGGCGACAGGCGGGCGACCATGAAGACGCCGGCCGTGACCATCGTCGCGGCATGGATGAGCGCCGAGACCGGCGTCGGGCCTTCCATCGCGTCCGGCAGCCAAGTGTGGAGCAGGAACTGCGCCGACTTGCCCATCGCGCCCATGAAGAGCAGCAGGCAGATGACCGTCATCGCGTCCAGATCCCATGACAGGAAATGGAAGCTGGTGCCGGCGACCGAGGGCGCATTGGCGAAGATCGTCTCGAACTCGACCGAGTTGAAGAGCACGAAGACGCCGAAGATGCCGAGGGCGAAGCCGAAATCGCCGACGCGGTTGACGACGAAGGCCTTGATCGCGGCGGCATTGGCCGAGGGCTTTTTGAACCAGAAGCCGATCAGCAGATAGGAGGCGAGACCGACGCCCTCCCAACCGAAGAACATCTGGACGAGATTGTCGGAGGTGACCAGCGCCAGCATGGCGAAGGTGAAGAGCGACAGATAGGCAAAGAAGCGCGGCCGGTGCGGGTCATGCGCCATGTAGCCGATCGAGTAGATGTGGACCAGCGACGAGACACTCGTCACCACAACCAGCATGACGACGGTCAGCGTGTCGATGCGCAGCGCCCAATCGACCGACAGCGTGCCGGAAGTAAACCAGGGCATGACCTGGACGCGGATATATTCGGTCTCGCCGAAGCCGATCGTGAAGAAGGCGACCCAGGAGAGGATCGCGGAGACCACGAGGAAACCCGAGGTGATCAGCTCGGCCGGACGCGCGCCGGGCTGCGGCTCGTGATGATCGTGGCCGTGCCCGTCATGATCGTGCCCGTGGCCATGATCGTGGCCATGCGCATGGGCGGCATGGCCGTGATGATGGTGGCCGTGATCGTGATGGTGGTCGCTGGCCTCGCCGCCGGGATGCCTGCTGCGCGCGCCGGCAACCACGATCAGGCCGGCAATGATCGCGCCCAGCAGCGGCAGGAAAACGATGGCTGAATACATGCCCCGTCAGCCCTTCATCAAATTCACGTCCTCGACCGCAATCGACCCCCGATTGCGGTAGAAGACGACAAGGATAGCGAGGCCGATCGAGGCCTCCGCCGCCGCGACGGTCAGCACGAAGAGCGCGAAGACCTGCCCGACGAGGTCGCCCAGGAAGGACGAGAAGGCGACGAGGTTGAGGTTGACGGCGAGAAGGATCAGCTCGACCGACATCAGGATGACGATGACGTTCTTGCGGTTGATGAACACGCCGAAGATGCCGAGCGTGAAGAGGATCGCCGCGACCGTCAGATAGTGGGAAAGGCCGATGGCCATCTAGATGCCCTTCCCTGTTTCGACCTTGCGGACCTCGATGGCGGTCGCCGGGCTCCGCGCCACCTGCGCCGCGATCGACTGGCGCTGGACGCCGACCTTGTGGCGCAGCGTCAGCACGATGGCGCCGATCATGGCGACGAGCAGGATCATGCCGGCCGACTGGAAGAAGTAGATGTAGCGGGTGTAGAGGAGCGCGCCCAAGGCGGCGGTGTTCGACGTCGTGTCGAGCGACGGGATCGGCGCCGACTGCAACGTCGTCGCGTCTGGCGCGAAGGCCCAGCCGCCGAGGACGAGCAGGAGCTCAACCAGCACGATCAGGCCGACCAGCGCGCCGACCGGCAGGTAATCGAGGAAGCCCTGGCGCAACTCGACGAAGTCGACGTCGAGCATCATGACGACAAAGAGGAAGAGCACCGCGACGGCGCCGACATAGACGACCACCAGGATCATCGCCAGGAACTCGGCGCCAAGCAGCACGAACAGGCCGGCGGCGTTGACGAAGGCGAGGATCAGGAACAGCACCGAATGCACGGGGTTGCGCGCACCGATGACCATCACCGCCGAGGCGATGGTGACGCCCGAGAAAATGTAAAAGAAGAGCGCGCTGAGGGTCATCTGTAGGGCGAGTCCATCGCGATGTTGCGAGCGAGTTCCCGCTCCCAGCGGTCGCCATTGGCGAGGAGCTTGTCCTTGTCGAAGTAGAGCTCCTCACGGGTTTCGGTGGCGAACTCGAAATTCGGTCCCTCGACGATCGCGTCGACCGGGCAGGCTTCCTGGCAGAAGCCGCAATAGATGCATTTCACCATGTCGATGTCGTAGCGCGTCGTGCGGCGGGTGCCGTCGTTGCGGCGCGGGCCGGCTTCGATAGTGATCGCCTGCGCCGGGCAGATCGCCTCGCAGAGCTTGCAGGCGATGCAGCGTTCTTCGCCGTTCGGGTAACGGCGCAGCGCATGCTCGCCGCGAAAGCGCGGGCTGACCGGCCCCTTCTCGAAGGGATAGTTGATGGTCGCCTTCGGCGCGAAGAAATAGCGCATCGAGAGGAAGAAGGCCCCGACGAATTCCTTCAGAAAAAGCCCGCGGGCCGCCTGGTCGAGTGACATGATCCCTACCCTGCCCAGCCGGTTGCCTGAAGGACGGCGGCGACGATGACCACCATGGCGAGCGACAGCGGCAGGAAGACCTTCCAGCCGAGGCGCATGAGCTGGTCGTAGCGGTAGCGCGGCACGAAGGCCTTGACCATCGCGAACATGAAGAAGACCAGCGAGACTTTGAGGATGAACCAGACGATGCCCGGCACCCAAGTGAAGGGCGCGATGGCGACCGGCGGCAGCCAGCCTCCGAGGAAGAGGATGGTCGTCAGCGCGCACATCAGGACGATGCTGACATACTCGCCGAGCATGAACATCATGTAGGGCGACGAGCCGTATTCGACCATGAAGCCGGCGACGAGCTCGGACTCGGCCTCGACCAGATCGAAGGGCGGCCGGTTGGTCTCGGCGAGCGCCGAAATGAAGAAGATGATGAACATCGGAAACAGCGGCAGCCAATGCCAGTCGAGGAACGAGCTCGGCAGGCCGAGGCGCGTGCCGAGGCCGTCGCCTTGCGACAGGACAACGTCCGACAGGTTCAGCGAGCCGACGCAGAGCAGGACGGTGATGATGACGAAGCCGATCGAGACTTCGTAGGAAACCATCTGCGCCGCCGACCGAAGCGCGCCGAGGAAGGCGTATTTCGAGTTCGACGCCCAGCCGCCCATGATGACGCCGTAAACGCCTAGCGACGAGATCGCGAAGATATAGAGGACGCCGACATTGATGTTGGCGACCACCCAGCCGGCATCGAGCGGCACGACCGCCCAGGCGGACAGCGCCAGCGTCGTCGTGACCAGCGGCGCCAGCAGGAACACGCCCTTGTTGGAGCCCGACGGAATGACCGGCTCCTTGAAGACGAATTTCAGGAGGTCGGCGAAGCTCTGCAGGAGCCCCCAGGGACCGACGACATTCGGGCCGCGGCGCAACTGCACGGCCGCCCAGATCTTGCGGTCGGCATAGAGGAAGTAGGCGACGAAGATCAGGAGCGTGACGAGCAGCAGCAGGCTCTGCCCGACGATGATCGCGCCCGGAACGACGTAGCTGTCGAAAAACCCGTTCATCGTCACTCCGCTGCCACTGCAAGGCGGCCGGCGGCGAGCGCCGAGCATTCCGCCATGATCGCCGAAGCGCGGGCGATCGGGTTGGTCAGATAGAAATCGGCGACGGCGAGCGCGAAGGGCGCCGAACCGGCCGAGCCGCCCTTCCCTGCCAGGGCCGCAAGCTCACCGGCCTCGCCATGGGCAATCGCGCCGATGCGCGTAAGATGCGGATGCGCGCCATAGAGGACGGCGCGAAGCTCGCTCAGCGAATCGAAGGGCAGACGGCGGCCGAGCGATTCCGACAAGGCCCGGATGATCGCCCAGTCCTCGCGCGCCTCGCCCGGCGGGAAAGCGGCGCGGCGGGTCATCTGCACGCGGCCTTCGGTGTTGACGTAGGTGCCGGACTTCTCGGTATAGGCGGCGCCCGGCAGGATGACGTCGGCGCGGTGCGCCCCGGCGTCGCCATGGGTGCCGACATAGACGACGAAGCTCTGGCCGAGGTCGCTCATGTCGAGCTCGTCGGCGCCGAGGAGGAAGAGGACGTCGAGGTCGCCCTTGCCGGCGGCCGACAGCATCGCTGCTGTGCCAAGGCCGCCTTCGCCCGGCACGAAGCCGATATCAAGGCCGCCGACGCGGGAGGCGGCGTGGTGGAGGACGGCGAGGCCGTTCCAGCCCTCGTCGCGGGTGCCACCGGCGGCGAGCTTGGCGGCGAGCGCCAGAAGTGCTGCGCCATCGTCGCGGGTCAGAGCGCCCTGCCCGACCAGGACCAGCGGCCGCTTGGCCTCGGCGAGAATCTTGCCGAAGCTGCTGTCGCTCTTGCTCAGCTCTCCCAGCGAATCCGGGCCGGCGCCGAGATAGTCGTAATCGTAGGTGAGATCGACGCGCTGGCCGATTAGGCCGACCTTGACGTCGCCGCGGCGCCAGCGCTTGCGGATGCGGGCGTTGAGCACCGCCGCTTCATGGCGTGGGTCGGAGCCGACGATCAGGATCGCATCGGCACGTTCGATGCCGGCAATGGTCGGGTTGAAGATGTAGCTGGAGCGGCCAAGTGCGGGATCGAGCTGGGTCCCGTCCTGGCGGCAATCGATGTTGGTTGAGCCGAGCAGGCCGAGAAGCTGCTTGACCGCGAACATCTCCTCGACCGTCGCGAGGTCGCCGGCGATGGCGCCGATCTTCTGCGCGGCGGTCGCGTTGACCTTGGCGGCGATGGCGCCGAAAGCCTCGCCCCAGGTGGCCGGCTGCAGCTTGCCGCCGACGCGGAGATAGGGGCGATCGAGGCGCTGGGTGAGCAGGCCGTCCCAGATGAAGCGGGTCTTGTCCGAGATCCACTCCTCGTTCACGTCCTCGTTGAGGCGCGGCATGATGCGCTTCACCTCGCGGCCGCGCGTGTCGATCCGGATCGAGGCGCCGATGGCGTCCATCACGTCGATCGACTCGGTCTTGGTCAGTTCCCACGGCCGCGCCTGGAAGGCGTAGGGCTTCGAGGTCAGCGCGCCGACCGGGCAGAGGTCGATGACGTTGCCCTGCAGTTCGGAACTCATCGCCTTTTCGAGATAGGTGGTGATCTCCATGTCCTCGCCGCGGCCGGTGGCGCCGAGATCGGGCACGCCGGCGACTTCGGCCGAAAAGCGGACGCAGCGCGTGCAGTGGATGCAGCGCGTCATGATCGTCTTGACGAGCGGGCCGATATATTTGTCCTCGACGGCGCGCTTGTTCTCCTGGAAGCGCGTGGAGTCGACGCCATAGGCCATGGCCTGGTCCTGGAGATCGCACTCGCCGCCCTGATCGCAGATCGGGCAATCGAGCGGATGGTTGATCAGCAGGAATTCCATGACGCCTTCGCGCGCCTTCTTCACCATCGGGGTCTTGGTGAAAATCTCCGGCGGCTCGCCATTCGGGCCAGGACGCAAGTCGCGCACGCCCATGGCGCAGGAGGCGGCGGGCTTGGGCGGGCCGCCCTTGACCTCGATCAGGCACATGCGGCAATTGCCGGCGATCGACAGGCGCTCGTGGAAACAGAAGCGCGGCACCTCGGCGCCGGCGGCTTCGGCCGCCTGCAGCAGCGTGTACTCGGCCGGTACCTCGATCTCTTTGCCGTCGACGATGAGCTTCGGCATGTCCGTTACTCCGCCGCTTCCATGACCGGCACGCTCTTGGCGGCGCCGGCGAAGGAATCGATGCGCTCCTCGATGACGTGACGGAAATGCCGGATCAGGCCCTGGACAGGCCAGGCGGCCGCGTCGCCGAGCGCGCAGATGGTGTGGCCCTCGATCTGGTAGGTGACCTTGAGGAGTGTATCGATCTCGCGCTTCTCGGCCCTGCCCTCGGCCATGCGTTCGAGGACACGCCACATCCAGCCGGTGCCCTCGCGGCACGGCGTGCACTGGCCGCAGCTCTCATGCTTGTAGAAATAGGAAAGCCTGGCGATCGCCTTGATGATGTCGGTCGACTTGTCCATGACGATGACCGCCGCGGTGCCGAGACCCGACTTCAGGTTCCGGAGCGTGTCGAAATCCATCGAGAGGTCGTCGCACTGCGAGGCCGGCAGGACCGGCACCGAGGAGCCACCGGGAATGACGGCGTAGAGATTGTCCCAGCCGCCGCGGACGCCGCCGCAATGGCGGTCGATCAACTCGCGAAGCGGGATGCCCATCTCTTCTTCGACGGTGCAGGGCTTGTTGACGTGGCCCGAGATGCAGAAAAGCTTGGTGCCGACATTGTTCGGCTTGCCGATGCCGGCGAACCAGGCGGCGCCACGGCGCAGGATGGTCGGCGCGACGGCGATCGATTCGACGTTGTTGACGGTCGTCGGGCAGCCATAGAGGCCCATATTGGCCGGGAATGGCGGCTTCATCCGCGGCAGGCCCTTCTTGCCCTCGAGGCTTTCGAGAAGGGCCGTCTCCTCGCCGCAGATATAGGCGCCGGCGCCATGATGGACGTAGAGGTCGAAATCCCAGCCGTTCTTGTTGTTCTTGCCGATCAGGCCGGCTTCATAAGCCTGGTCGACGGCGGCCTGCAGGCGCTCGCGCTCGCGGATGAACTCGCCGCGGACATAGATGTAGGCGGCGTTGGCGCCCATCGCGAAGCTGGCGATCAGGCAGCCTTCGACCAGCGTATGCGGGTCGTGGCGCATGATCTCACGGTCCTTGCAGGTGCCCGGCTCCGACTCGTCGGCATTGACGACGAGGTAGTGCGGGCGACCGTCGGACTGCTTGGGCATGAAGGACCATTTGAGGCCGGTCGGGAAACCGGCGCCGCCGCGACCGCGGAGACCGGAATCCTTCATCTCCTTGACGATCCAGTCGCGACCCTTCTCGATGATCTCCTTGGTGCCGTCCCAGGCGCCGCGCGCCATGGCGCCCTTCAGCCCCCAGTCATGGAGGCCGTAGAGATTGGTGAAGATGCGATCCTTGTCGGCTAGCATCAGGAGCGTCTCTCGTCGGGATTGTTCGTCAGCGGCGGCTTCGGCATGGGCGACTCGCGATTGCTTGCGGCATCACCCGGCTTCTTGGCACTCGAATCGGTGAGCGGCGCGCCCTCGCCGCCTTCGGTCGTTTGCGTCGCGTAAAGCGCCGCGTCGGTGAGCGTCGTCGGGCCGCCGAGCGGAGCCGAGAAGGAACGGTCAACCTGCGGGCCGGCAAGGATGGCGCGGCCGGCGGCGATATCGTCGAGCAGCTTGCCGAAGCTCTCCGGCGTCAGGTCCTCATAAGTGTCGGCATTGATCTGCACGAGCGGCGCGTTCACGCAGGCGCCGAGGCACTCAACCTCTTCCCAGGAGAAGTCGCCATTCTCGGAGATGTGGAACTGGTCGTGATGGATGCGGTGACGGCAGACATCCTTGATGTCGTTGGCGCCGCGCAGCCAGCAGGGCGTCGTCCCACAGACCTGGATATGCGCCTTCCGCCCGACCGGAGCGAGCAGGAACATCGTGTAGAAGGTCGCGACCTCGAGGACGCGGATGGTCGCCATGTCGAGGAATTCGGCGATGAAGCGGATCGCCGGTTCGGAGATCCAGCCTTCCTGTTCCTGCGCCTTCCAGAGGATCGGGATCACGGCCGAGGCCTGACGGCCTTCCGGATATTTCGTGATCTCTTTCCTTGCCCAAGCGAGATTGGCCTCGCTGAAGGCGAAAGAAGTGGGCTGCTGCTCGGCGAGACGACGAACGGCCATTAGCGATCGACCTCCCCGAAGACGATGTCGAGCGAGCCGAGGATCGCCGAAATGTCGGCCAGCATGTAGCCGCGGCAGAGGAAGTCCATGGCCTGCAGATGCGCGAAGCCGGGAGCCCTGATCTTGCAGCGGTAGGGCTTGTTGGTGCCGTCGGCGATCAAATAGACGCCGAACTCGCCCTTGGGCGCTTCGACGGCGGCATAGACCTCGCCGGCGGGCACGTGGAAGCCCTCGGTGTAGAGCTTGAAGTGGTGGATCAGCGCTTCCATCGAGCGCTTCATCTCACCGCGCTTCGGCGGCACGATCTTGCCGTCCTCGGACGAGATCGGCGTCTTGCCTTCGGGTGAATTCAGCAGCGCGATGCACTGCTTCATGATCGAGGTCGACTGGCGCATCTCCTCGACCCGGATCAGGTAGCGGTCGTAGTTGTCGCCGTTCTTGCCGATCGGGATATCGAATTCGAGCTCGGAGTAGCATTCGTAAGGCTGCGATTTGCGCAGGTCCCAGGCGGCGCCGGAGCCGCGGACCATCACGCCGGAGAAGCCCCACTTCCACGCATCGTCGAGGCTGACGATGCCGATATCGACATTGCGCTGCTTGAAGATGCGGTTGTCGGTGAGCAGGCCTTCGATATCGTCGACGACCTTCAGGAACGGATCGCAGAAGGCCTCGATATCATCGACGAGCTGCTGCGGCAGATCCTGATGGATGCCGCCCGGACGGATATAGGCCGCATGCATGCGGCTGCCCGAAGCGCGCTCGTAGAAGACCATGAGCTTCTCGCGCTCCTCGAAGCCCCAGAGCGGCGGGGTGAGCGCGCCGACGTCCATCGCCTGCGTCGTGACGTTGAGGAGATGCGAGAGGAGCCGGCCGATTTCGGAATAGAGGATACGGATGAGCTGGGCGCGCTTCGGCACGGTGATGCCGAGCAGCCGTTCGACGGCGAGCGCGAAGGCATGCTCCTGATTCATCGGCGCGACATAATCGAGCCGGTCGAAATAGGGCACGGCCTGGAGATAGGTCTTGGCCTCGATCAGCTTCTCGGTGCCGCGATGCAGGAGGCCGATATGCGGATCGACACGTTCGACGATCTCGCCGTCGAGCTCGAGCACGAGGCGCAGCACGCCGTGCGCTGCCGGATGCTGCGGCCCGAAATTGATGTTGAAGTTGCGTACCTCAGTCTCTGCCATGGCTCGCCTCAGCCAGTCTTGGCTTTTTCATCGCCGGGCAGCACGTAGTCGGTGCCTTCCCAGGGCGAGAGGAAATCGAAATCGCGGAACGCCTGCGCCAGGCGGACGGGTTGGTAGACGACGCGCTTCTGCTCGTCGTCGTAGCGGACCTCGACGAAGCCGGTCAGCGGGAAATCCTTGCGGAGCGGGTGACCGTCGAAGCCGTAATCGGTGAGGATGCGGCGAAGATCGGGATGGCCCGTGAAGAGGATGCCGTACAGATCGTAGGCCTCGCGCTCGAACCAGTCGGCGCCCGGGAACACGGCGGTGATCGACGGCACCGGCGTCACTTCATCGGTCGCGACCTTCAGCCGGATGCGGGTGTTATGGCGCGGGCTGAGGAAATGATAGACGACGTCGAAGCGCTGCTCGCGCGACGGCCAGTCGACGCCGCAGATATCGACGAAATTCACGAAAGCGAGCCGGGCGTCGTCGCGCAGGAAGCGCACGAAGGAAACGATCTCGGCGGGAGCGACGGTCATCGTCAGCTCGCCACGCGTGATCGACCATGCGCCGATCGCGTCGCCACGCGACGCCGCGATGTAGTCGGCGATCTCTTTCAGGGTCTCATCCATGCCGCGACCGCTCCTCCGCCCTCACCGCTCGATCGTGCCGGTACGGCGGATTTTCTTCTGCAGCAGCAGGACGCCGTAGAGCAGCGCCTCTGCCGTCGGCGGACAGCCGGGAACGTAGATGTCGACCGGCACCACCCGGTCGCAGCCGCGCACCACGGAATAGGAATAGTGGTAGTAGCCGCCGCCATTGGCGCAGGAGCCCATGGAAATGACGTAGCGCGGCTCCGGCATCTGGTCGTAGACCTTGCGGAGCGCCGGGGCCATCTTGTTGGTCAGCGTGCCGGCAACGATCATCACGTCGGACTGGCGCGGCGAAGCCCGCGGCGCGAAGCCGAAACGCTCGGCGTCGTAGCGCGGCATCGACATCTGCATCATCTCGACGGCGCAGCAGGCAAGACCGAAGGTCATCCACATCAGCGAGCCGGTGCGGGCCCAGTTGATGAGGTCGTCGGTCGCGGTGACGAGGAAGCCCTTGTCGGCGAGCTCGTTATTGACCTCGAGGAAAAACGGGTCTGCGGCCGGCCTCAACGGCTGGCCATGCGAATCGACAAGAGGCGAATCGACCAGCGTTTTATCGGTGGGAGCGATCAATCCCATTCGAGCGCTCCTTTCTTCCACTCATAGATAAAGCCGATGGTGAGAACGCCAAGGAAGACCATCATCGACCAGAAGCCGTACCAGCCGAGATCGCCGAAGGCGACGGCCCAGGGGAACAGGAAGGCGACCTCGAGGTCGAAGATGATGAAGAGGATCGAGACTAGATAGAAGCGGATGTCGAACTTCATGCGGGCGTCGTCGAAGGCGTTGAAGCCGCACTCGTAGGCCGACAGCTTTTCCGGATCCGGATTCTTGTAGGCGACGATGAAGGGAGCAACGAGGAGGCCGAGCCCGAGTGCAGCAGCGACTCCGATGAAAATGACGACCGGGAGGTAGCTGGCGAGCAGGTCTTCCATCGCGTCCTCTGACCGTTGCCGCGCCTCGCGCGACAGCAGCCTTCAATGCTCATTTGTTGCAGCGCAACGTAACCGACAACGGCTTTATTTGCCTAGGGCTTCGCGCGTGTTTTTTATCGCTTCCAGACGGGACAATTGGAAGCGCTCAGGAATGCGCGTGTGGCTTAGCCGAGCCGTTCTAAAGTGGCAAGAGAGAATGGCTGCCTGCGGCATTTGCACTGGCTGGCAAACAGTCATTTAGATGGGTTTCACGGCTCGCCGGATCAAGCGTCTGTGTTCGGCCCGGCGGGAATACCGGGAGCGACAGTTCCCCGGCGCGAATCACCCGCAAGCAAAGCGATAATAAAGGCGCGCCTTGCGAAGCGATTTCATTGATCTTGTGGGAGAAAGTGGCGGGAGCGACGGGGCTCGAACCCGCGACCTCCGGCGTGACAGGCCGGCACTCTAACCAACTGAGCTACGCCCCCGCGGGCGGCCGCGACCATGAATGTTCGCGGTCCGGGTGAGTTAAGGGAGGGGCCGATCCAAGTCAAGCGCGGCGGCGTCGGTTCTCAAGAGCTATTCGCCGGGGCGCCGCCGAAAGCCTATCAGCTCAACAAGACGCCGCCTCACCAGCGCCGGCCTTTTCGCGGTGCCGTCGCTGGTCGTGTTGGAATTCGCGTGACGTGGCTCCGGCGTGGTGAAGGTATCGGTTCAGGCGGCCAGGTCAACCGGCTGATCGACGGGCTTGGTTGCGAGGGTCTGCCAACCGTCGATTTTGCGCATGACGATCTGTCC
>CAMCWB010000005.1 GCA_945882315.1 Bauldia litoralis
CGTCGATCGCGTCTGGCTGACGCAACTGAATGACGGTGCTATCTCTCGACATGGCGTATCGCTCCTTCCTGGAGGTTCTGGCAGGCTCTCACCCGCCTCGATACGCCGCCTCTCTCAAACCGTCGTCACCCAGATTCACGCATAACTCCGGAGCGCGCCGATCATCTCGACCAGCCAATCGGCATCGACGATCTCGTCATCGTCGACAAAGGCCAGAAAATCGGCGCCCATCGCATGCGCTTCGTTGAGCGCGCGGTTGCGGGCGAAGGGAATTCCGGACTGGGGTTCCATCACATAGCGTGCCTCGCCCGCGACGGAGGCGGCGAAAGCCGCGACGGAGGCTTTGGCGGAACGCCGCCGGTCATTGTCGACGACGAGGAAGCAAAGTTCCATTCCGGCGGGCGAGCGGACGTTCGTAAAGCTGGCGAGCAGGGCTCCGAGCATGACCGGCCGACGGTGGGTAATCGTCGCCACGCAGAGCCTCGGCCTCCGCCGGCCCTCGCCCGTACGCCCGACCTCGGCAATCGCCTCGTTCAAGACTCCGTCCCTTTGCACAGAGCAGATCGACTCAATATCGCATCATCCCCCAAGGCGCGCCCCGAGCATTTCATATCCTGTTGCCGGGGCGGACCCCAACCGGGAATATCCGGCCGGCCGGGCGAGGAAGGACGATGGCGGGATGAGCACCCGCGGCATTACGAATCATGCAGTTTCGGGCCGGGTTAGGCGCGGGCTTTGCCCAGCCGGACGACTTCGGCGGTTGCCGAGGACTGCTCGATGGCGAGCGTCACCTCAAGATTGGTGCGGGCGTCGCGGGCGGTCGTGTTGGGGCCGGGCTTGCCGGTCGCGACATAGTCCAGCCAAATGCGGATCTCCTCGCCGAGCGGACCCCAATAGCTGCCGAGCGCCCAGTTGCCGGATGCATTGCTGGTCAGGAAGCCGGTCTCGGTATCGCGCCCGACATAGGTGCTGGTGACGCCTTCCTCGCTGTGGACGATGTTCTCGCGGTGGTCGCCGTCGAAGAAGATGACGCCCTTCTCGCCGAGCAGCTCGGCGCGGATCATGCGGCCGTGGCTCGGATAATTGCTGGGCAGCGCATAGCCGAGGCCGAGATTGACGATGGTGCCGTCCTCATAGGTGATGATCGCCCAGGTGACCTCGTCGGCATCGTGGCCCATGTCACGGAAGACAATGCCGTGCGAGCGCGAGACGATCTCGACCGGTCGGATGCCTTCGAGGAACCAGCCGTAGAGATCGACGAGATAGGTGAGCGCGTCCTTGACGAAGGTCGCCTCTTTCGAACGCGCGATGATCTTCAGCGCATTAGCCTTGGTGTGGTAGTGGCGGCCGGTGCCGGCGACGATGCGGCCGAGCTTGCCGTCGAGGATCTGCTGCTTGCCGACGAGATAGGGACGGTTGAAGCGGAGGCTGTAGCCGACATGGAGGCTGGTGCCGCTTTCCTCCGAGGCCGCGATCATGCGGTCGGCATCGTCGAGGGTGAGCGCGATCGGCTTCTCGACGAAGACCGGCTTGCCGAGCTTCAGTGCCTCGATGACGGGTGCGGCGTGCTGCGGCTCGCTGGTCGAAACGATGACGGCATGGACCCGCTCGTCCTGGATGATGTCGCTGTTGTTGCCGGAGACACGGTCGGCCTTGAACTGCCTGCCGAGCTTTTCGGCGCGGGCCGGGTCGATGTCGGAAATCGCCAGATAGTCGACGGCGGGATGGGCCGCCGCCATGCCGGCGCGCAGCGACCCGATATGCCCGGCGCCGACGACCGCGACGCCGAATTGCTTGTGACGCATTGCCTGTCCCGCGTGCTTATTGCTTTTTCAGCCCAAGGATTTCGCGGGCCGCATTTGGCGTCGCGACGGTTTCGTTGAGATCCTCGACGATCTTGGCCGCCCGCTCGACAAGGGCCGCGTTGCCCGGCGCCAGGACGCCGCGCGACATATAGAGATTGTCCTCGAGGCCGACGCGGACATGGCCGCCGAGGATGACGGCAAGCGCCGCCATCGGGAATTGCTGGCGCGAGACGCCGAAGGAGGCCCAGAGCGCCCCTTCCGGGAGAAGGTCGCGCATGGCGATCATCGTCTCCGGCGTCGCCTCCGCCGCCCATGGAATGCCGAGGCAGATCTGGAAGAGGTAGGGCTTCTCGACAACGCCCGATTCGATCAGCGCCTTGGCCTGGCGGATGCCGCCGAGATCGAAGACCTCGAGCTCCGGCTTGACCCCGGCTTCGCGGATCAGCTTAGCCATTTCAGCGACATGGCCGGGCGTGTTGAGAAAGACGTGCGGCCCGAAATTGAAGCTGCCGATATCGAGGCTGCAGACTTCCGGCTTCAGTTTCTGGACATGCGAGACGCGCCGCGCCGGCGTCGACATGGTCGTGCCGGGCCCAAGATTGCGGGGCTCGTCGGTGCCGAGGATGATGCGGGCGCCGGGGCCGGTGGTGAGGTTGACGATGACGTCGGAGCCCGATTGGCGAATGCGGTCGACGACCTCGCCATAGAGGCTGTCCTCCATGGACGGCTTGCCGGTCGCCGGGTCGCGGACATGAATATGGACGACCGCCGCGCCGGCCTTGGCCGCCTCGAGGCATTCGCGGGCGATATCGGCCGGCCTGACCGGAACCGCTGGGTTGATGCCGGTCGAATCGCCGGCCCCGGTTACCGCACAGGCGATGATGACATTCCGACTCACTGGCAGCCTCCCCCTCGCTTATTTTCTTGCGGAAGCCGGATTGGCGCCGGTCTTCCGTCCGGACCGCACAATGACGATTTCCGGCGGGCTTTCAACCCATCCGGGCCGGCCCGTTTTTCCGGATCGCGGCCCCTTGCGGCCGTCGGCCCGCGCCCCATCTTGCCGCCCAGGATGGCTTCGCCGGGCCGCCGCAACCGAAAATAAACCTCTTTTGGCCAAGCTCGGGCTGGGGTCCGGTGAAAATTCCGCGGCGGCGCGTTGATTTCGATCAAAACACCGTGACGCGCGGCGCGGCAAAGTGGCGGTGGACTTGAAGGCGTTCCGCCAGTAATTTCGCTTCGTTCTAAATCCGGACTTTGTCGAATGGACTATCAGTCGATCTTCGCCGAGGCGATCGCTGCCCTCCACGCCGAAAAGCGCTATCGGGTGTTCGCCGATCTTCAGCGGGTTGCGGGCCGTTTCCCGACCGCGATCTGGCGCTCGGACAAGGGCTCCCAGGAAATCACCGTCTGGTGCTCCAACGACTATCTCGGCATGGGCCAGCACCCGGACGTCGTCGAGGCGATGCGCGAGACCGCCTTGACGATGGGCGTCGGCGCCGGCGGAACCCGCAATATCTCCGGCACGAATCACCCGCTGGTGGCGCTCGAGGACGAACTCGCCGATCTGCATGACAAGGAAGCGGCGCTGGTCTTCACCTCGGGCTTCGTCTCGAACGAGGCGGCGATCTCGACCATCGCCAAGCTCCTGCCCGACTGCGCCATCCTGTCCGACGAACTGAACCACGCCTCGATGATCGAGGGCGTGCGCCGCTCGGGCGCCCAGAAGATGATCTTCCGGCACAACGATCTCGGCCATCTCGAAGAGCTTCTGAAGTCGCTGAGCCGCGTCCGCCCGAAGCTGATCGTGTTCGAATCGGTCTATTCGATGGACGGCGACATCGCCCCGATCGCCCAGATCTGCGATCTCGCCGAGAAATACGGCGCCATGACCTATCTCGACGAGGTCCATGCAGTCGGCATGTACGGCCCACGCGGCGGCGGCATCGCCGAGCGCGAGGGCGTCATGGACCGGGTCGACGTGATCGAGGGAACGCTCGCCAAGGCATTCGGCGCGCTTGGCGGCTATGTCGCGGCGAGCCGGTCGATCGTCGACGCGATCCGCTCCTATGCGCCGGGCTTCATCTTCACGACGGCCCTGCCGCCGGCGATCGCCGCTGCGGCGACGACATCGATCCGCCACCTGAAGGCCTCCTCGGCGGAGCGCGAGGCGCAGCAGCGCTATGCGGCGCTGACCAAGAAGGCGCTGCTCGAGGCCGGCCTGCCGGTGATGAAATCCGACACGCATATCGTGCCGGTGCATGTCGGTGACGCCAATCTCTGCAAGATGGCGAGCGATCTCCTCCTCGAAGAGCACGGCATCTATATCCAGCCGATCAACTATCCGACCGTGCCGCGCGGCCAGGAGCGCCTGCGCATCACGCCGACGCCGCTGCATGACGAGGTGCTGATCGCGAAGCTCGCGGTGGCGCTGACGGCGGTGTGGGAGGCGATCGGCATGCCGCTCTTCGCCGGCGACGCCGAGGCGGTGCCGCGCAAGGCCGCCGCGGGCGGCAACGCCCGCATGGCGATCTTCCCGCCGGCGGGGGGCTGAGATTCCCTTGAGGTCGGGTCGAAAGTACGCAGTACTTTTCTGAGGGTCTTAGGCTGAATCTTCAGGGATCAGCGCCCAGACCTTTGTCCCCATGGGAATGTCCGCCATGGCGAATGGTCCCTCCAGCAAGAGCGATCGCGATCGTTGAGGGACATGCATCCCCATCGCCCAACCTTTGCATGTCGCGATAAGATTTAACCCGCTCGGGGTTTCCAGGACGAGTTGATCACCAGCTTTCAGGTGCCCAGCAAAATCATTTGGAAGTCCTGGCTCCACAACGATGTCTCCAGCGATCTGGAAAATATCCTCGACGATGCAAACGAGACGGCGATCCACTGGCTTGCCTAACCCGCCGGCGCCACCGTCGCGTCGGGCTGGTTGCTGCGCTTCAGGGCGTCGGCGACGAAGCCCGAGGCCTTCATTTCCTCGACGAAAGCTTTGAGATAGTCGGCGGCGCGATCGCGGCCGTGCGGCATGCCCATCGCCTGGCGGATCTCCTGGAAGCGTCCACCGAGCATACGGGTGCCGGGATGCGCCTTGACGAAGCCGGCGAGCGGCTGCTTCACGCCGGCAAGGGCATCGAGGCCCTGATCGAGGAAGGCGGCGAAGCTGTCCGGCACGCGGACCAGTTCGGCTTTTGCGAGCGTACGCGTCAGGAAGAGGTCGTAGGCGGCGCCCTTGTTGACGGCGATGCGGACGCCGGAGCGGTCGACATCGTCCATCGTCGTGATCGGCGAAGCGGCGGGCACGACATAGACGCCCTCGATGATCACATAAGGCGCGGTGAAAGCGATCTCGGCGGCGCGCACCGGCTCGATGGCCAAGAAGGCGACGTCCCAGCGGTCCTGCTTCAGCGCGTCGACCACCTTGCCGGCGGCGTCGAAGGGCACGAAGCTAAACTCGAGACCGAGGCGTTTCGCAAGCTCGCGTCCGAGATCGACGGTGACCCCGCGCGGCGCTTCCGCGCCCCCCTGCACCAGAACCGGATTGCCAATGTTGAGTGCGATCCGCAGCACGCCCGTCGGCGCGAATTCGCGGATTAGTTCCTGTGACGGCGCCAGCATGTGTCCTCCCCTTTTTTCAGGAGGCTAGCAGAGTTTGCGGATATCCGGCAGCGCCTCGGCGGCGCATTTGCGGCCCTCCTCGATCGCCTCGCGGCCGCGATAGAACTCCATGATGCCGATCTCCCGCAGATTCGGCACGAGCACGATATCGGGGCGCTCGACGGTAAGCCGGCTCTCGGTGATCTGCGCCTGCATGATGTTGATCGAGTTGGTCAGGACCTCGAAATAACCGGGCGGCGCGTTGCCGGTGCCGAGGAGGCGGGCGGCCATCATGTCGGCCGGCCGGCGGATCGCTTCCGGCATCTGCCCGCGGACCCGGTCGAGGATGTCGTTGCGCGGCCGGTCGCCATTCTCCGCCGGCTTGTTGCGCCGGCGGGCGCGGCGTCCGACGCGGTTGTCGTTGAGGTTGACGGCGATGACGATATCGGCGCCGAGTTCGCGGCAGGCCGACACCGGGACCGGATTGACCATGCCGCCGTCGACCAGCCAGCAATCGTCGACGAGGCACGGCTTGAAGATGCCCGGCAGCGAGATCGAGGCGCGCACCGCCTGGTCAATCGGGCCGGTCCGCATCACCAGTTCGCGGCCGGTCATGAGATCCGTGGCGATGGCCGCGAAGGGCTTGGCGTAGCTCTCGATCGGCTCGGTGACGCCGAGACGGTTCAGGAAACCGGCGATCTGGCGGCCGTCGATGAGGCCGCCGCCAAGCAGGCGGAGATCGAGAAGCCGCACGATCTCGCGGAGATTCACGCCCTCGATCCAGAGCTTCAGCTCGTCGAGCTTGCCGGCGACGCAGGCGGCGCCGACGAAGGCGCCCATCGAGGTGCCGCAGACGATGTCCGGCTCGACGCCGGCCTCGCCGAGCACCTCGATGATGCCGATATGCGACCAGCCGCGGGCCGAACCGCTGCCGAGCGCCAAACCGATGCGGGGACGAGCCATTGCCGATCAATCCGTGAGAATCTTGCAGAGGCTTAGCAAGGCCCAGCGGCGCTGTCAGCGCCGCACCACTTCGTCACCCAAGCGAAAGCCGTGGACCACCACCAAGACCGGCAGCGGACGCGGCATGGATTCCGGCTTTCGCCGGAATGACGACAAAAAAGGCTGTGACCAGAAAGGCTGTCGCTAGAAATCCATCCGGGCGTAGACGGAGCGATGGTCCGACGGCCAGGGCGTGACGACGAGATCGGCTTCGGGCGCCTTCTCGCCGGCAATCCCGGCGTCGAGCACCTTGCCGCCGCGCGCATAGACGAAATCGATGCGGTCGTGATGGTCTTCCGGGTCGGTCGGCTCGGAGGTCGGCGTCCAGGTGAAGGCCGGCCGGGCGACCGGGTCGCCATGGATGGCGCGGAAGGCGTCGGTGAAGCCGAGCTCCTGGATACGGGTCGAGACCGGCCAGGCGACGGCGAGCGGCTGGGTGCCGGCCTTGGCGGCGGCCTCGGTCCAGTCGAGATGCGACGGCTCGTTGAAATCGCCGAAGATCAGGACGGGCGCATCGCCGGCGAAAGAGGCGAGGTCGGATTCGAAGAGCTTCAGGGCCGCGCCGCGGGTTTCGGCGGCGGAAGCAACCGCCTCCCCGGCCGTCTTCAGGAAGGGATAGGGACCGTATTCGATCGAGAGGAGCTGGTAGGGCTGGTAAGGCGCGTCGTCGAGATGGAGGTTGAATGCTACGATCTCCTTGCCATCCATGTCGATCCTGACGCCGAGATCATTCGCCGAGGCGCCCTTGATCGGCCAGCGGCTGAGGATGGCGTTCGACCAAAGCGCCTCGTTGGTCGCGGCCTGTTCGTAAACGTGGAAGCCAAGCGCCGCGGCGAGCTTGCCGGCGACGCTTTCGCCCTGCGGCGGGCAGCTTTCGGCCGTGCAGTCCGGGCCTTCGAGGCGGGTTTCCTGGATGCCGATGATGTCGGCCCCGGCCGCCTTGATCGCCGCGACCGTCTCGTCAACCGGCTTGCCTTCATTGCCGCCGGCGCCCCAGACGTTGAAGCTCATGGCGGTTACTTCGGCGGCGGCCGTCGGCGTCGCGGCAAGCAGGACCAAGCCCAGGGTTGCGATAGCGCGTTTCATGGTTCCCCCCTCACATTCCGATTCAAGAGCCGCTTGTTAAAGCCTGAAGGCGACGGGGAAATGACGCCCGGACCTACTCGCCCGGCTGCGTCGCCTTCGCCTGCCGGCGGAGGGTCAGCTTGGCGCCGAAGGGGGCGACGATGATGACCCCGACCAGGCGGAAAATCTGGTGCGCGGCGACGAAAGCCGAGTCCATGTGCATGGCGAGCGCGATGGCGATCATCGCATCGACGCCGCCCGGCGCGAAGGCAACGATGAGCTGGTCGAGCGGCACCTCGATGATCCGGGTCACCAGCCAGGCGAAGAAGCCGGAAACGCCCATCGCGATGACGAAAGCCCCGACGGTCGTGGCCGCGTTCTCGGCGATGTAGCGCAGCGTCGTACCGGAGAAGCGGACGCCCACGGATGTGCCCAGGATGATGAAGGCGGCGATCAGGACGGGCTGGGGGAAGGAGCCCAGCACCAATCCGCTGCCATGCAGGAGGGCACTCCCCAGAAGGCCGCCCGTCATCAGGCCGACGGGTATGCGGAGTTTCTTGAACAGCAGCGAACACGGAACGCCGACGCCCAAGAGAAGCAGAAGTTCGAACGGCGTCGCGAGAATGCGATCGACCGGCGCACCCGGTGCCTCCAGCACGGTGACGATCGTCGGCAGCAAGGCGATCAGGAAGAATATGCGGACCATCTGGTTGATGGCGACCTTGCGGAGGTCGGCCTTGGTCTCGGCGGCGGCGACGAGGCAGTACATCATCGCGCCCGGCAAGGCCGCGAAATAGGCGGTCGGCCGATCCCAGCCGCCGAAGCGAACCAGGAAAGTCTGGACGCAGAACTGGCAGATGACGACGCTGACCGCGAGGATGGCGAGGCTGACCGGCCATTCGACGATGCCGGCCACGACCTCCGGCGTGACGCCGGCGCCGAGGATGATGCCGAGCATCACCATCGAGGCCTCGATGAGGCGCGGCGGCACATAAGGCTTCAGGCCCGAAACGGCGGCGATGCTGACGGCGATCATGGCTCCGGCGAACCAGCCGGCCGGAATGCCGAGCGCATTGGCCGAAAAGCCGCCAACGCCCGCAATGACGAGCGCGATCGCAAAGCCCCTCAGGCTTTTGACATCAAATGTTCGGCGCATGTCTCTCGGTATCTAATTTTTCTTGAGCCAGTCGACGAGGCGAACGGTCGCCTCACCGATCTGGTCTGCGCTCCGGGCGAAGCACAGTCTGAGAAATCCCTTGCCGGCCTCGCCGAAGGCATCGCCGGGCGCGACGCCGATATTGGCTTCGTCGACGAGGCGGAGACCGAGCTTCCTTGTATCCGATTCACCATCGACGGCGAAGAAGAGGTAAAATGCGCCTTCCGGCTCGGCAAAGCGAACGCGACCGGTTGCCGCAAGGCCGGCGCAGACGATGTCCCTGCCCTGCCGGGCCCGGTCGACCTGGAGGCGGACGAAGTCCTCGCCATCGTCGAGGGCCACGGTCGCGGCGCGCTGCATGAAGGCGGCAACGCCGGAGGTCGAGTACTGGACGAGGTTCTCGATCGCCTGGCCCAGCGCCGGCGGCGCCGAAAGCCAGCCGATCCGCCAGCCGGTCATCGCCCAGTTCTTGGAGAAGGTGTTGACGAAGAGGATGCGGTCGTCGGGATCGGCGACGTCGTAGAAGGACGGCGCCCGCGGCCCGGAATAATAGAAGCGGTTATAGACCTCGTCGGCGATGATCCAGAGGCCGAGCCCACGGGCGAAGCGGAGGATGGCCGCGAGCTCCGCCGGCTTTGCCGTCCAGCCGCTCGGATTGCTCGGCGAATTCAGGAAGATCGCCCGCGTCTTCGGTCCGACGCTGTCGAAAAGCCGGTCGAGATCGAGTTCCCAGCCGGCATTGCCGAAATGCATCGGCACCGGCACCGCCCGCGCCCCGGCGACCCCGATCGCGGCGGTGATATTCGGCCAGGTCGGCGTCGGCAGGACGACCTCGTCGCCGGCGCCCGCCGCCATGCGGACGGCGATCTGGATAGCCTGCATGCCCGAGCCGGTGACGAAGAAGCGCTCCGGCGGGAAGATCTTGCCGAAGCTGCGCGTGTGGTAGGGCGCCAGCGCTTCCCGGATCTCGGGAATGCCGCGCTAGTAGGTGTAGAAGGTCTCGCCCGCGGCGAGCGAGCGGGTGACGGCGTCGGAGATGAAGGCGGGCGTCGGGAGATCGCCCTCGCCGGCCCAGAGCGGAATGAGCCCTTCCCGGGTATGGCCGTAGTTGAAGACCTCGACGATGCCGCTTTCCGGCGCTTCACGCGCCTCGCGCGACAAAGCCTCCAGGGCTTCTTCTTGGTTCACGGCATCACCGTCTCAGTCTGCGGACACGCCGGCAACCCGACAAGGGTCGGGCGCCAGAGGCGCCCGACCCAGTCCGCCGTGCGATTTCGTTCTAGCGCTTCGCGAGGAGGTCGCGGATATTTTCGAGCAGGAGTTCCTGGCGCGGCGTCTCGGCCACAGGCGGAGGCGCTTTGCGCTTGAGGCGGTTCATCGCCTTGACGACCATGAACAGGACCCAGGCGACGATGAGGAAGTTGATGAGCAGCGTGATGAAATTGCCGTAGGCGATGGTCGCACCGGCTTCACGCGCCAGAGCGAGCGAGGCTTGCGGCGCGCCGCTCAACTGAACATACATCTGCGAGAAATCGATGCCGCCGGTGGCGAGACCGATGAGCGGCATGAGGATGTCGTTGACGATAGACTGGACCAGGCCGCCAAAGGCGGCGCCGATAATCACGCCGATCGCGAGATCGACCATATTGCCCTTGAGGGCAAACTCCCTGAATTCCTTGAGCATGCTTCACCTCCGTCGACCGGCCTCGTAAAGAAGACGTATAGCCCTTCTACCCCCGCAGGCAACGCAGGCCGGGGATCTCGCGGAATGGCGCTTCGGCCGGCTGCGCATTCGTGCGAATTTCGACAGTATGCCGCGATTCGCAGTCAACAGGACAAACGGCGTTCCGATGGCCGATAGCAACGAACAGAGCTGGTGGCGGCGGAGCAGGTTCCTGGCCTTCGTGGCGCTTGTGGCGGGCGGCGTTCTCAGCGTGCTCGCGCTGATCCTGCCGCTGCCCGATTTCGGCCATGTGCTCGGCCTGCCCTTCGCGACCTTTGCCGCGACGATCGGGGCGCCGGTGATCGCCGCCCTCGCAATCTTCTGGCTGGCCGACCGGCAGAGCCGGCTCGACCGCACGCATGGATATTACGAGGACTAGACTCTTGACCGGGTGGGCCTGAATGGACGGCAGCCAGCGCAATTATCGCGGGGCGGGCAAGGGCTTCGTCCTCTTCGCGGCGGCCTATGCGGTTTTTGCCGGCGTCGTGGCGATGCTGACGCAGGTCGGGCTTCCCGACACGGCGGCCGCGATTCTCTTCCTGGCCGTCACGCTCGCGGCCTTCATCACCATCGCGCTGGTCGCCCGCACGATGGACCTGCCGTCTTTCCTGGCGAGCGCCCGCGCGCTGCCGCCGGGGCTGAACGGCATGGCGACGGCGGCGGCGGCGATTGCCGGGGCTGGCTTCCTCGGCCTTGCCGGGACGTTCCTCTCCGGTGAAAGCGCCGGCATCGCGGTGATCGCCGGATGGGCGCTCGGCTTTCTCGCCCTGTCGATCCTGATTGCCCCGTTCTTCCGAAAATCGGCGGCGGCGACCGTCGCCGAGTTTCTCGGCATCCGCTACGGCAGCGTCGAGGTCCGGGTCGTGGCGGTCTTCGTCACCCTCCTCGCCTCGGTGATCCTGCTGATCGCCGAGCTGGCCGCGGCGGGGCTGGTCGCCGAGCGGCTTCTCGACCTCTCGCCCGTCACCGGCATCGCCATCGCCTCCGTCATGGCGATCGCCGCGTCGCTGTTCGGCGGCATGCAGGGCGTGACGCTGACCGGGGTCGCGCAATATATCGTCATGGCGATCGCCTTCGTCACGCCGGTCGCCGCAATCTCGCTGCAAACCTACGACCTCCCGCTGCCGCACTTCACCTACGGCTATGCGCTGGAAGACATCGCCGCGCTGGGCGGCGATGCGACGGCCTACAGCGCCGGCGAATTCCTGCCGCTCGGCGGGCTCGACGGGTTCAATATGCTCGTGCTGGCGTTGAGCCTTGCGGCAGGCATTGCCAGCATGCCGCATATCGTCATGCGGAGCGGGGCGGCGGCGAGCCTCGGCGCGGCGCGGCGCTCGGGCGGCTGGGCACTCCTTTTCGTGCTCCTGCTTGCCGCGGCGGCGCCCGCCTATGCCGCATTCGCAAGGCTCGCCACGGTCGCCGATTCCGATGTCGGGCCAATCGATCCGAGCTTCCTCGTCCTCGACTTCCCGGTGATCGCCGGCCTGTCGTCGGCGACCACCGCGCTTCTGGCCATCGGCGCGCTGGCGGCGCTGCTCGCGGCGTCGAGTGCCGCCCTCTTCTCGATCGCCGTGACGATCGGGCACGACCTCTATGCCGGCCTCATCGACCGCCGCAGCGCGGCGGGCCGGCGGCTGATCGTCACCCGTATCGCGATCGTCGCCGTGGCGGCTTTCGCGGCTTTGGAAGCGACACGATCCACCCCCAAAATCTTCGAGCTCGCCGTGAGCGCGCTGTCGCTCGCCGCCTCCGGCCTTTTCCCCGCGATCGTGCTCGGCATCTGGTGGAAGCGGGCGACCGCCTGGGGGGCCCTTGCCGGAATGCTCGCCGGCTTCGTGGCGGCGGCAGCCTATGTCGTGGCCGTGGTCGGCGGCGGCATGGAGCCGTGGCGGCCGCTCGGCAGCGCCGGCACCGGCCTGCCGGCGATGGCGGCGGCGTTTTTCGGCTTGCCGGCCGGATTCCTGACGATCATCTTCGTCAGCCAGCTCACCCGCGAGCCGACGGACGAGCAGGCCGACCTGGTCGACGCGATCCGGCGGCCGTCGCCGAGCCCGCTTCTCGACGCCAACCGCAATTGAGACGTCACCGATCATGACCGACGCTCCCCGCACGCATTTTCCGCCGATCGAGCCCTATCGGACGCACCGGCTGAAGGTTTCGGCGCTGCACGAGCTCCATGTCGCGGAATACGGCAATCCCGACGGCAAGCCGGTCGTGCTCGTGCATGGCGGACCCGGCGCCGGCTCCAACCCGACCATGCCGCGCTTCCACGATCCGGCCGTGCATCGCATCGTGCTCTTCGACCAGCGCGGCTCCGGCCGCTCGACGCCGCATGCCGAGCTCGAGGAAAATACGACCTGGGATCTCGTCGCCGACATGGAGCGAATCCGGCTCCATCTCGGGATCGACCGCTGGCAGCTCTTCGGCGGCTCGTGGGGTTCCTGCCTGTCGCTCGCTTATGCCGAAACGCATCCCGAGCGAGTCATGGAGATGATCCTCCGCGGTATCTTCACGCTCCGCCAGAAGGAGCTTCGCTGGTTCTACCAGGAGGGCGCCTCCTTCCTGCTGCCGGAGGCCTTCGAGGAGTATTGCCGGCCGATCCCGGAAGCCGAGCGCGGCGACATGATCGGCGCCTATTACCGGCGCCTGACCGGACCCGACCTCGATCTGCGGCTTGCCTGCGCCCGCGCCTGGAGCATGTGGGAAGGCTCGGCGCTGTCGCTGCTGCCCGATCCGGCGCGCGTCGCCGCCTTCGGTTCACCGCATTATGCGATCGCCTTCGCGCGCATCGAATGCCACTACTTCCAGCACAAGGGCTTCCTCGACACCGACGACCAGCTCATCGCGCGGGCCCATCTGCTGCGCGATATTCCCGGCGTCATCGTCCACGGCCGCTACGATCTCTGCACGCCGGTCACCACCGCGTGGGACCTTCACAAGGCCTGGCCGGGGTCCGAGCTCGTCATCGTCCCGGACAGCGGGCACGCGATGTCGGAGCCCGGCATCGTCGACGGGCTCGTCCGCGCCACCGAGAAATTCAAGCCGCTGGCGATGTAACGGCTAGATCAGTTCATTGCTCGGCGGAGCACCGGCTTCCTCTCTCCCGATGGAGACTTTGCACAATTCCGGCTGTTGGGGTCCTCCCCCGTTTTACGGGGGAGGTGGCGACACGAAGTGTCGACGGAGGGGGCGGCGACCCGAAAGGCCTATCCAGGATTTCACTCGCTTCGGAGGCTGTGGTCGCCCCCTCCACCGCCTATCGGCGGTCCCCCTCCCCCGCTTCGCAGGGGAGGATCAACCGTTCCGCAAAGGTCTCCCATGGAGAGGGCAACAACGACGGCTTCCGTCGCTTTAGATCCGCTCGGCCGATTCCTCGGTCTTCAACTGGCGGACCATGTCGAAGAATCGCTGCATCAGCCGCTCGGCGAAGCTGAGAGCCTGATCGAATTCCGGGTCCTGCGGCGGAACGCCGGCCGTCGTGCCGCTTTCCTTGGAAACGGATTTCTCGAGCTGTTCGGCGAGGCTATCGACCTTCCTGGTCAGCGCATCGACCTCGCGCGCCAGGCTCTCGATACGTGCATCGGCCGCCGAGCGGTCGTCCGCCAGCACGTCGCACTGCCAGGAGCCGTCACGCTTGACGCAATGCGACATCGCGCCCGTCTCGGTATCGAGGCGGACGAAGCCGTCCTCGTCGGGCGCAATCTGGTAGCGGCCGGCGGGCGGAGCCGACTGCGCCCATGCAGGGACGGCGCCCAGAACGGCGCCGGCAACGATCAGGGCAAACAGCCTCATCGCGCGTCCTCCCGAAAAAATAACCCCGATCTTTTTACCACAGAAGCGGTCCGGCAGCGACCGGGCCGAGACCGGACGGAGCCTTGGCGCATGAGCCGGTCCAAAGGATCGGGATCACGCTCCGGATTCCCCTATTTCGCGCCGTGCCGCGACGGAAAGCCGGTTTCCACTTTTCCGACATTGCTCTAGGTTCGGCCGCGAATCCGGGGCTCGACGCGACCACCTATGGCCATCATCTACAAGATCTGTCCGGCAGCCCTCTGGGCGACCGCCGAAAAAGAAGGAATCTTCAAGGGTTCGCCGGTCGATTTCGAGGATGGCTATATCCATTTTTCGACGGCGGCGCAGGTGGTCGAGACGGCGGCGCGCCATTTCAAGGCGCAGCCGGACCTCGTGCTGGTGGCGATCGACAGCGACCGGCTCGGAGCCGCACTCCGCTGGGAGAAGGCCCGGTCGGGCGACCTCTTCCCGCATCTCTACGAGCCGCTCGATCTCGCCGCGGTACGGTCCATCGAGACGCTGCCTCTCGGGCCGGACGGGCATCATCGTTTTCCGGTGCTGGCCGCATGAGCCGTCGTTACCGGCTGCTGCGGCGCCTGCTCTTCACGCTCGATCCCGAACGCGCCCACCACATGGCGATGAGGGCGCTTGCCTCGGGCATGGTGCCGGCGATGCCGGGCGATGCCGATCCCCTCCTGGCCCGCGACCTCCTCGGCCTCCGTTTTCCCAATCCGATCGGCATGGCAGCCGGCTTCTCCAAGGATGGCGAAGCCGTCGACGGGCTGTTCTCGCTGGGCTTCGGCTTCGTCGAGGTCGGCACCGTGACGCCGCTGCCGCAGCCGGGCAATCCGAAGCCGCGCCTCTTCCGCCTGCCGGAAGACCGGGCGCTCATCAACCGCTTCGGCTTCAACAGCCGGGGACATGACGCGCTCCTCGAGCGCCTTGCTTCGCGCAGCGGCAAGACCGGGATTCTCGGCATCAATGTCGGCGCCAACAAGGACAGCGCCGACCGTATCGAGGATTATGTCCTCGGCGTCCGGCGCTTCGCGGCAAGTGCCGCTTATCTGACGATCAACATCTCATCGCCCAACACGCCGGGTCTCCGCGACCTCCAGGAGAAGGCGTTTCTCGGCGACCTCCTCGCCCGCGTCGGCGCGGCGCGCGACGCGGCGCCGACCCGGCGTCCGCTGCTTCTGAAGATCGCCCCCGACCTCGACGATGCGGCACTGGAAACGATCGTCGGCACGGCGATCGATGCGAAGATGGACGGGATGATCGTCTCGAACACGACGATCGCGCGCGAACGGCTGAAGAACCCGAACGCCGCCGAAGCCGGCGGCCTGTCGGGCTGGCCGCTGATGCGGCGCTCCAACATCATGATCGCCAAGGTGCGGCGGCTCGCCGGCAACCGGCTGGTGTTGGTCGGCGCCGGCGGCGTCCACTCGCCCGAGACCGCCTTCGTCAAAATCGCGGCGGGCGCCGATCTCGTGCAGCTCTACACCGGCTTCATCTATGAGGGTCCGGGCCTGCCGGCGCAGATCCTGACCGGCCTCGTCCGGCTGGTCGAGCGGCAGGGCTTCGCCAATGTCGCCGATGTCGTCGGATCGGATGTCGACCGCTGGGTGAAGGCGCGGCCGTAAGGCCGGGCGGATCGGCGGCGCTATTTCAGAGCCGCGTGGGCACGCTGCTGCGCAGCTCTGCGCACCCTACGGGAAGGCGGTGACCATCCTTACGCGGCAGCGCCAGTAAAGCGTGGCGCCGCGAATGCCCAGGAAGACCAGAAGCGCGAGCCAGAGTCCGTCGATGCCGAGGGACGGCGTCAGGAGCCACCAGGCCGCGACATAGACCGCCAGCGACAGAAGCATCATGTTGCGCATGTCGCTCGACCAGGTCGCGCCGATGAAGAACCCGTCCATCTGGAAGGCGAGCGTGCCGACGAGCGGCGTCAGCGCCGCATAGACGAGATAGAGGCGCGCCACTGCGCGGACCTCTTCGCTCGCGGTCATCGCGGCGATGATCCAAGGTCCGCCGAACCACAGGACAGCGCTTGCCGCCGCGGCGATCGCGAAGCCCCAGCCGATCGACAGGCTGAGCGAGCGTTCGAAGGCGGGACGATAATGCGCGCCGACGGCGCGCCCGGCCATCTGCTCCGCCGCGGTGGCGAGGCCGTCGAGGAAATAGGAGCCGACGAAGAAGAGGGTCAGCAAGATCTGGTTGGCGGCGAGCACGACGTCGCCGCCCTTGGCGCTCTGCGCCGTGAAGAAGGCGAAGGCAAAGAGGAGCGCGAAGGAGCGGATCATGATGTCGCCATTGACCGCGGCGAGACGGCGGAAGGCGGCCCGGTCGAGGATGCGGACGCGGCTCGGCCGGCGCGCCTTGTCCATGAGCGCCATCGCCAGCGGCAGGCCGATCGCCATCGTCGTCAGCTCGGCCAGAAAAGCGGCCCAGGCAACCCCGGCGACGCCCCATTCCAGATGACTGACGAAGATGATGCTGAGGACGGCGTTGAGGCCGTTGAGGACGGTCTGGAGCAAGAGCCCCAGGCCCGGGCGGCCGAGACCGATCAGCCAGCCAAGGATGACGTAGTTGGCAAGCGCGAAGGGCGTCGCCAGGACGCGGATGTCGTAATAAGTCGCGGTCGCCTCGCGGACCGCGTCGCTGCCGCCGATCAGGCCGAGCGCCAAGGCGAGGATCAGGCGGTGCAGGACGAGGACGGCGGCGCCGAGGATGGCGGCGAGGATGATGCCGCGCCAGAACATCGCCTGCGTCTCGGCCGCATCGCCCGCCCCATGCGCCTGGGCGGTGAAGCCGGTGGTGCCGCTCCGCAGGAAATTGAACGTGGTGAAGACGATATCGAAAACGATGGCGCCGACGGCGATGCCGCCGAGCAGCGCCGGCTCGCCGAGGCTGCCGATCACCGCTGTGTTCACGACGCCGAGGAGCGGCGTCGACAGAAAGGCGAAGGTCATCGGCACGGCGATCGCCAGGACGCCGCGATGGGTGACCTCAAAAGGCCGGATATCTGCCGAAATCGCCAATAATCCTCGCGAGTCTTGCTGCCGTCAGCATGTATCACAGAGCGCGTGCCAATTCGGGCCGCCTCCGTGGCTATGGACGGCGTCGGCAGGATTCTCGACCGGCCGGGGCATTTGGGCGACGCATTAACTGCCCGGCCGCGTCACCTGGCAGGCCGATCTCGTTATCGCATCGATCCTTCTCAACGCGTCGAGACGCAGGTGCAGCGCGAGTTCCTGGGAGGCGCCGATTGCGACGAGATGCAGGGCTATCTGATCGAGGGCCGGACGAGGCGCGTCAGGCATTTTTAACCCTCTCCTTGGAGATGTGCCATTTTTAATGCTTTGCCAACCACCTGGCAGTCTACTCCCGGTTGAGGGACGGCAGCGCCATGTATCGGATTCTTACTTGCCTGGGCGTCGAGCACGATTGGCGCCTGGTCGCGCTGGCGGCAGTGGTCTGCTTCCTCGCCAGCCTTGCCGCAGTCAGCATGTTCCATCGCGCCCGTGCGAACGCGACCCGGGCCCGCGCCATATGGGTGGCAGCGGCCGGCGGCGCCACCGGCTGCGGCATCTGGGCCACACATTTCATCGCGATGCTGGCTTATGACCCGGGCATCGAGGTCGCTTTTGACATCGGCCTGACGGCGCTCTCGCTGCTTGCCGCCGTGGTGGTGACCACGATCGGGCTCGGTGTCGGCGTCTATGGCGCGCATCGCTGGAGCGCGGCGATCGGCGGCGGCATCATCGGCGCCGGCGTCGCCTGCATGCACTATCTCGGCATGTGGGCGGTCGAACTGCCCGGCCGCGTCACCTGGGCGCCCGACTTGCTGATCGCCTCGATCATCCTCGGCATGACCTTCGGTGTCGCGGCTCTGGCGCTCGCGGTGCGGAGAGACGATGGGCGCGCAATTCTCGCAGCAGCGCTGCTCCTGACGCTCGCGATCGTGTCGCATCACTTCACGGCGATGGGCGCCGTTCTGATCCTCCCGGACCCGACGCGCTTCGTCGATCCGTTCTCGCTGGCGCCGATGGCGCTTGCCCTTGCGATCGCCGGGGCGGCGATGACGGTGCTCGGCTTGAGCATCGCCGGCTCGGTCTTCGACCGCCATCTCGCCGGCCGCGCGGCCGAGGCGGCGCGCCTCCATGGACTCGCGGATGCGGCAACCGAAGCCCTCGTCATCTGCGTCGGCGACAGGATCGTCGACGTGAATTCGAGCCTCGAGCGACTGACCGGATACAAGCCGGCATCGCTGATCGGACGCCCCATCAGTATCCTCTTCGACGGCGACGAAGCGGCGACGAAGCTCCATGACCAGCCCCGCGAGGTTCCGCTCCTCAGGGCGGACGGCGATCCGATCGCCTGCGAAGCGACGGCGCGCACAACCGCCTTCCGCGACGAGATTCGCACCGTGGTCTCGATCCACGATCTGCGCGAGCGCAAGCTGGCCGAGGCGCGGATCGTCCATCTCGCGCATCACGACCCACTGACCGACCTGCCCAACCGGGCCGCCTTCAACGAGCGGCTGAACAAGACGCTCGAGAATGCCGCCAAGGCAGCCAGCGCCTTCGCCATCCTGTGCATCGATTTTGATCGCTTCAAGGAAGTCAACGACGTCTTCGGCCATTCCGTCGGCGATTCCATGCTTCGGGAAGTTGCGACCCGCCTCCAGGACGCGGCGGGCGAAGCCTTCGTCGCCCGCCTCGGCGGGGACGAATTCACCGTCATCCTTGAGGGACCGCAGCCGGCGGAAGCCGAGGCGTTGGCGGCGCGCCTTCAGGCGGCTGTCACCCCGGATATCCTTGTCGACGGTCACGAGCTGCGCATCGGCCTCAGCATCGGCATCGCGCTCTACCCGCAAGACGGAATCGATGCGGCGATGCTGCTGGTCAACTCCGACGCCGCGCTCTACCGCGCCAAGGCGGACGGACGCGGTACGATCCGCTTCTTCGACGCCGACACAGACAAGCGCCTGCACGAGCGGCGCACTTTGCAGATCGGCCTCCGTCAGGCGCTGGCCCGCGGCGAGATCTATCTCCACTACCAGCCGCAGGCGTATATCGACGGCACGATCATCGGCTTCGAGGCGCTGGCCCGGTGGGACCACCCGGTTCACGGCACGATTCCACCCGCGACCTTCATCCCGCTCGCGGAGGAGAATGGCGCCATCATCCCGATCGGCGAGTGGATCCTCCGGCAGGCGTGCAAGGAGGCGGCGTCCTGGGCGCAGCCGCTGCAGATCGCCGTCAATCTTTCACCGGTGCAGTTCCGCTATGGCAACCTGCCGGCGCTTGTCCACTCGGCCCTGCTCGAATCCGGCCTGCGGGCGAACCGCCTCGAGCTGGAGGTTACCGAGGGCGTCCTCATCGGCGATTTCGATCGCGCGACGCTGGTCTTGCGGCAACTGAAGGCATTGGGCGTGCGCATCGCCATGGACGACTTCGGCACCGGCTACTCGTCGCTCTCCTATCTCGAAGCCTTCGCTTTCGACAAGATCAAGATCGACCGAAGCTTCATCGGCAGCCTGGAACGCGGCAAGCGATCCGCGGCGATCATCCGCGCCGTGATCGGCCTCGGCCGAGGCCTTGACCTGCCGGTCGTTGCGGAAGGCGTCGAGACCCGCGCGCAGCGCGAATTCCTGTCCGGAAGCCTGCGACCAGATGCAGGGCTTCATCGTCGGACAGCCGGGGCCGATCGAAGACTATGCGGAGATCGTCGGATCGCCGCGTGCGAGGCCGGCGCTAACGGTCGTCGCCGGTTGACGCCAATCGCCTAGCGGCCGCCGACCTTGAACAGGCGGATGACCAGCCAAATCGGGAAGACGATCACCGCGCCGAGCAGGAAGTAGCGGACGATCCACTCGATCGAGTCGAAGCCGTACATGTACAGCCGCCAGACGAAGTCGCGGAGGCCGTTGACGATGTCGAAAGGCGAGACGCCGAGCGCGCTCAGGATGATGCCGACGACGAAGGAGATCGCCACCAGCCGCAAAAGGACGGCCAGCGGCGAACCGCCGAAGAAGCGCGTAACGTAGTTGCGGTCCATTTTGCCAAGCTCCGGCGGATCAAGTCGCGACTTTATATGGCGACGGCAGCAACCGGTCCAATAGGCCGTCTCAGCCGGCGATCAGTTTCTCCAGCGTCTCCAGCCGGTCGGCCTCGGCCGGCGGCTTGTCCCAGCGGAGCCGGGAGATACGCGGAAAGCGCATGGCAATGCCGGATTTGTGGCGGGTGGAGCGCTGGAGCCCCTCGAAGGCGACTTCCAGTACCAGGCCCTTGGCGGCGTCATGGACGACTTCGCGCACCGGGCCGAAGCGGTTGACGGTGTTGTTGCGGACGAAGCGGTCGATCTCGGCAAGCTCGGCGTCGGTGAAGCCGAAATAGGCCTTGCCGACCGGAACCAGCTCGGAACCGCCCTCGCCATCCTTCCAGACGCCGAATGTGTAGTCCGAATAGAAGGACGAGCGCTTGCCGTGGCCGCGCTGAGCATACATCAGCACGGCGTCGACGGTGTGCGGGTCGCGCTTCCATTTGAACCAGGGACCTTTCGGGCGGCCGGGCTCGTAGACCGAGTCCCAGCGCTTCAGCATGACGCCTTCGATGACGGCTTCCGGCGGAGCACGGCGGAGCGCCATCAATTCCTCACCATTGGCGAAGGCGAGAAGCGGCGAGATGTCGAGCCGGTCGGAGCGTGCGCCTACGACCAGCGCCTCGAGACGCGCCCGGCGCGCGCGGAAGGGGAGCGTGCGGAGATCGTCGTCGCCGTCGACGAGGCAATCATAGACGCGGATGAAGGCCGGGTGGCTCGCCATCAGCTTCGGCGAGACGGTCTTGCGGTTGAGGCGCTGCTGGAGGTCGGAGAAGGAGCCGAGGGCGAAGCCGGCCTCACCGCGCGCGCCGATCAAAAGCTCGCCATCGAGGGCGCCTTCGTAGTCCAGTCCATCGACGAGATCGGGGAAGGCGCCGGAGATATCGTCGCCGGTGCGCGTATAGAGCCGCGCGGCGCCTTTCTCGCGCACCGCCTGGACGCGGATGCCGTCCCATTTCCATTCGGCGGCGTAGAGATCCGGCGTAATCAAAGCGAGATCATTGTCGGCCAGCGCATGGGAGAGCATGACCGGCCGGAACGGCGCCAGGATCTTCGATTGCGGCTTCTCCGCCCGGCCTTCGAGCCAGGCGAAGAGGTCGAGATAGGGCGGCGCCAGGCCGTGCCAGACTTCCTCGATCTCGTTGACCTGGCGCTTGCCCAGATCGGCGAGCGCCTGCTTGGCGAGGCGCGACGAGACGCCGATGCGGAGGCCACCGGTGACGAGCTTGATCAGCGCCCAGCGTCCGGTGGCGTCGAGCATGTCGAGCCAGCCGGCGACGAGCGTCGGGCCTTCGCTGCGCGAGGCGCGCAGCAGCCGCTCGACGATGTCGCGAAGCCGCGGCGGCTCCTCGCCAACCTCATCCCGCGCATTCCAGACCAGGGAAATCGTCTCGGCGAGATCGCCGACATAGTCGTAGGAATAGGCGAAGAGGACCTCGTCGATGCGCTCGCCGACCAGCGCCCGCAGCATCGCCGGCTTGACGCTCGGAACCGCCAGTTCGCCGGTCAGCGCGGCCAGCGCATAGCCGCGGTCGGGGTCTGGCACGGTCGCGAAATAGTCGGCGAGCAGCCGCAGCTTGGCGTTTCGCTGCGGCGTCAGGACGAGCCGGTCGAGAAGGGCGGCGAAGCGCTGCATCGCCTCAGGCTCCGGCCGCGGGGCGCCGCGCCAAAAGACCGCGTTTCCGCCGGGCGTCAGGCATGGTGATCCCGGGCGGCAACGTGGTATGAAGGATTACAGATAGTTGTGCGTCTATTTTCTTGTAAAGAGTCCGGGGCAAGTCGATGCGGGCCTTGGTCATAACCCTCTCGCTGGCGATGATCGTGGCCCTGCTGGTCGGCACCCTGGTTGTGTTCGGCGGGGTCCGGGTCAACCCGACGCTTCTCACGCTGCTCGGCGGCGGCCTCTTCATGGTGGCCGTGCTTTTTGCCTGTATCTCCGCCATCGGACCCAAATACCGGCCTACCCCTGCATTGACGCCGATCATGGCGAGCGCCGCGGCGCTTGCGGCGACCTTCGTGCTGGTCGCCAATCTGCAATTGTCGTCGGGCCAGGCCTCGGCATTCCGGACAAGCCCGCCGCAGCCTGAAACATCGGAGCCGGTGCCGCAGGCCCGTTCAGTCGAGCCTGACGAAGTCCCGGCAGAGCTTTCGCTCCCTGAGCCGCCGGACGATGCTTTCGTCGCGATTCCGCCGCCCGACGACGTTCCCATGGACGCGCCGCCGATCGCCGACGAGCCGCCCGCGACGGCCGCGCTGCAGAGCGAGCCGACGCCGATGACTGCACCGACGGTGCCCGGCGCCACGACCGTTCCAATCCCGGTGCCGCGGCCGCGATCGCCCTCGGAGACGCCGCAGATGCTGGCACCCGGCGAAACGCTGACGCTCTCCAACGATCCCTTCGACGCGTCGACCCGGCCGCCGGTGCGAACCGTCACGCCGGGTGCAGCCGCGCCGACCCAGGCTGCGCCGCGCGGGGTCACTCCGCCTCTTCCTCGTACCCGACCATGTGGAGCGGGCGGGCCGCCGTGCCCCTGAGGGCGCACCAGCGCACCAGTGCTTCCTCGCGGCCATGGGTGACCCAGACCTCTTCCGGGTCGAGTTCGGCGATGGTCGCGGTCAGTTCATCCCAATCGCAGTGATCCGAGAGGATCAGCGGCAGTTCGACATTCGACTGCTTGGCGCGCTGGCGGATGCGCATCCAGCCCGAGGCGAAGCAGGCGACCGGATCGGGGAAGCGGCGCGCCCAGCGTTCGGCAATCTCGGAGGGCGGGCAGATGACCACCGCGCCGGCGAAATCGCCCTTGGCGCCGGTGGCGACCGTCGCCGGACCGAGCGGGCCCAGCGCCACCCCCTCCGCCTCGTAGAGCCGGCAAAGCTTTTCCATCGAGCCGTGCAGATAGATCGTCCGTTCGTAGCCGGCGTCGCGCAGCATGCGGATGACGCGCTGCGCCTTGCCCAGCGAATAGGCGCCGACGAGATGGGCGCGCTCGGGGAACTGGGCGAGCGAGGCGAGCAGCTTGGCGATCTCGGCCTCGGCCGGCGGGTGGCGGAAGACCGGCAGCGCGAAGGTCGCCTCGGTGATGAAGATATCGCAGGGTATCGGCTCGAAGCCGCGGCAGGTGGGATCGGCGCGGCGCTTGTAGTCGCCTGAGGCGACGATCGTCGGGCCGCCTGTCCGCACCTCGATCTGGGCCGAGCCGAGGACGTGGCCGGCGGGATGGAACCGGACCTCGGCGCCGCCGATCGTCAGCGGCCGTCCGAGTTCGGCCGCCTGCGTCGTGCCCGCAAAAGCCTCGCCATAGCGCGCCGCCATGATGCGCAGCGTCTCGGGCGTCGCGAGCACCGAGCCGTGGCCGGCGCGGGCGTGGTCGGAATGGCCGTGCGTGATCAGCGCGCGCGGCACCGGGCGGACGGGATCGATATGGAAATCGCCCGGCCGGCAATAGAGGCCGGCCGGCGTCGGGCAGAGGGTGTCTTCGGGCCGCATTGCCTGAAGTGTGGGGTGGCAAGGTGTCCGCGACAAGGAGGCTGTCCGGAACTCGCGAAAAGTACCGCTTTCGGTTGAAAGCGCCGCAAAACACCTTGTCCGGCGCCAAAACGCGTGAGACGAATTGCCACAAGCGCGGCTGGCCGCGCAGCGAGTCGCGCCAAAAGCGGCCGCATCGGGTGTGAGAGACGCTTCACGAGATCGCCGCCATGCGCTGGCGGCCGGCGGAGGGACGACACCATGACAGACATGACGATGAACGGCGCCGCGGCGCCCCGGCGCATGACCGGCGCGGAGAAGCGCGTGATCTTCGCTTCTTCCCTCGGCACAGTGTTCGAGTGGTATGATTTCTACATCTACGGGACGCTGGCGGCGATCCTCGCCAAGCAGTTCTTCTCGTCGGCGCCGCCGAACGCCGCCTTCATCTTCACGCTGCTCGCCTTCGCCGCCGGCTTCGCGGTCCGGCCGTTCGGCGCGCTGTTCTTCGGCCGGCTCGGCGATCTCATCGGCCGCAAATACACCTTCCTCATCACCATGACCCTGATGGGCATCGGCACCTTCCTGATCGGCGTCCTGCCGAACTATGCCGCATGGGGCATCGCGGCGCCGACGATCCTGATTCTCCTCCGCCTCGTGCAGGGCTTGGCGCTCGGCGGCGAGTATGGCGGCGCGGCGACCTATGTCGCCGAGCATGCGCCAAACGGCCGGCGCGGCTTCTATACCTCCTGGATACAGACGACGGCGACGCTCGGCCTGTTCATGGCGATCGTCATCATCCTCGTCATCCGCACGTGGATGGGCGAGGAGGCGTTCGCCGACTGGGGCTGGCGGATTCCGTTCCTGCTGTCGTCGATCCTGCTCGTGGTGTCGATCTGGATCCGGCTGTCGCTGGCGGAATCGCCGATGTTCCAGAAGATGAAGAACGAGGGCACGCGCTCGAAGGCGCCGCTCAAGGAAGCCTTCGGGACGCCGCGAAACGCCAAGATTGCGCTGCTGGCGCTGTTCGGCGCCACGGCCGGCGAAGCGGTGATCTGGTATGGCGGGCAGTTCTACGCACTGTTCTTCCTGACGCAGACGCTGAAGGTGCCGGCGGTCGACGCCAGCATCATGATCGCGGTGTCGCTCCTCATCGGCACGCCCTTCTTCATCTTCTTCGGCTGGCTTTCGGACAAGATCGGCCGCAAGCCGGTCATGCTCGCCGGCTTCGCGATCGCGGCGCTGACCTATTTCTGGATCTTCCAGGGGATCACGCATTACGCCAACCCGGCCCTGGAGCGGGCGCTCGCTGCATCGCCAGTGACGGTCATCGCGGACCCGGCCGAGTGCTCCTTCCAGCTCAAGCTGACCAACACCGAGACCTATGCGACGTCGTGCGACATCGCCAAGTCGACGCTGGTGACGAAGTCGGTGAATTACGACAACGTGGCGGCACCGGCGGGCACGGTCGCATCGGTCAAGATCGGCGAGCAGGTTATCCCGGCCTTCAACGGCGCCGGGCTTCCGACTGCCGACCTCAAGGCCCAGACAGCGGCTTTCGACAAGGTGATCGCCGATGCCGTCACAGCGCATGGCTATCCGCCCTCGGCCAACCCCGATGAGATCAACCGGCCGATGACGGTGGTGCTGCTCACTATCCTCGTCCTCTATGTGACGATGGTCTACGGGCCGATCGCGGCGTGGCTGGTGGAACTCTTCCCGACACGCATCCGCTATACCGGCATGTCGCTGCCCTACCATATCGGCAATGGCTGGTTCGGCGGCTTCCTGCCGGCCATCGTCTTCGCGATCGTCGCCTCGACCGGCAACATCTATTCCGGCCTCTGGTACCCGATCGCGATCGCGGCGATGAGCTTCGTCGTGGCGCTCCTGTTCCTGCCGGAAACCAAGGATCGCGACCTGAACCATATCGAATAGGCATTCAGCCGATCCGACATGCGAACGCCGGCACGGTTGACCGTGCCGGCGTTTTCTTTGCGGGTGGTCAGTTAGCGAAGGCCCCCGGGCGCTTCGGCTCCTTGCCGACGCCACATTTCACGGTCACCGGTACCCATTCCGTCGAGATCGGATGGCCCTTTACGACGATCTTGTATTCGCGCGTGATCGACGTGTCGTAGGAATATTCCTTCGACCATCGCTTGGCGTATCCGTCGGGTGTCTTGTCGACGCTGATGCTCGCCGCCTGCTTTTCGCCGTCCTTCCGGTGCAGCGTGAACTCGATCTTGCCGGGCTTGTTGGTGTGGAACTCGGCGATGAGACGCACCGGTTTGCCGCAAACCGGCTTGGCCGGGCTTGTATAGAGCCTCACCTCGTTCACCTTCAGGGCGACGGGCACGCGGGCCGGCGGCGTTGCATCTGCCGAAGCCGAAGCCGGCTCCTTCTTCGACGAGCAGACGACGCGCACCGGGAAGATACCCTTCACGCTGGGGCCGCTATTGCTCGATTCGGCCCACAGGCGGAGGCCGATCTCCATGTCGCGGACCGTCTTCTTGGCGCCGCCGAAGACGCTGCAGAGCGAGGCGGCGTCGTTCTTGAACGGTGCGAGGAAGTTCTTACCGATGGTGGTGTGCTCGAGCTTCTCATACTCGAAGGTTTTGTGCTCGGGCATCCACCAGAGATACTCGCCGGTGCGCTCGACGACGACGGCGGCATTCCAGAAGCGGTTGCCGACGGACTTGAGCTTCACCTTGGTGCGGACGTTGAAGTTCTTGCTCTGGCTGGACCACACCCAGCTCTTGCCGTTGTGTTCCATCTCCATGTAGGGCGCGTCGTCGAGCGTGGTCTGGACGACATGGAATTTAAGTTCGGTGATCTTGGCTGCGGCCGGCGCGGCGAAGACGAAGGTGGAGACTGCGAGGGTTGTCGCGGCTATGGCGACAGAGAATGCGGGGCGTTTCATTTTTGATCTCCTGTCGAATGGTTGAACGTCGATGGAGATCAATCGCGCTTTTCCGCTGAACGGCAGTTGAACGGGAGGGTTGTGTTCCCGATTCCGGCAATCTCCGCAAGTTATTGATTTTCTTGATTTTCATGGCGATCTAGAACGATGCCGAGCTGTGACCGGCGTCACAGGCTCCGGGTTCTCGCAGCCGTCATCGACCATCGCATGTGATGGACGCTCGCGCCGGCCCGGTCTACGCCTGACGCATGAGCCTCCGCCGAGCCTCGCGCGCCGTCGCCCCGCCTCTGCCGGCGCCCTTTGCCGACTGGTTCGCGGCACGCGGCTGGGCGCCGCGGCCGCATCAGCTGGAGCTGCTTGCCAAGACGCAGGCCGGGCATTCGACGCTGCTGATCGCGCCGACCGGGGCCGGCAAGACGCTGGCCGGATTCCTGCCGAGCCTCATCGCGCTCCATGAGCGGCCGAAGAAGGCGCCGATCGGCGGGCGCGGCATCCACACGCTCTACATCTCGCCGCTGAAGGCGCTGGCCGTCGACATCGCCCGCAATCTCGGCGGGCCGGTCGCGGAGATGGGATTGCCGGTCCGGCTGGAGACGCGGACCGGCGACACGCCCGTCCACAAGCGGCAGCGGCAGAAGCTGAAGCCGCCGGATATCCTGCTGACCACGCCGGAGCAGGCGGCGCTGCTGCTTTCGGCGCCGGATGCCGAGCGCTTCTTCGCCGACCTCGACACCGTCATCCTCGATGAATTGCATTCGCTGGTGGTCAGCAAGCGCGGCGATCTCCTGTCGCTCGACCTGGCGCGCCTCAGGACGCTGCGGCCGGGGCTGAAGGCGATCGGCCTCTCGGCGACGGTCGCCGAGCCGGATGACCTGCGCGGCTGGCTGGTCGGACAGTCGCCAGACAAGCCGGCGCCAGAAAAGCCGGCGCTCTCCGATCTCGTCGTGGTGCGGGGCGGGGCGAAGCCAGATATCTCGATCCTCGCCTCCGACGAGCGCGTGCCCTGGGCCGGGCATTCGGCGCGCTACGCCTTCGCCGACATCTACGACCGGATCGCGACGCACCAGTTGGCGCTGCTCTTCGTCAATACGCGCAGCCAGGCCGAGATGGTCTTCCAGGAACTCTGGCGGATCAACAATCGCGACCTGCCGATCGCGCTCCATCACGGCTCGCTCGACGCAACGCAGCGGCGGAAGGTCGAGGCGGCGATGGCCGCCGGCCAGCTCCGCGCCGTGGTCTGCACCTCGACGCTCGATCTCGGCATCGACTGGGGCGACGTCGACCTCGTCATCAATATCGGCGCACCCAAAGGGGCGAGCCGGCTCGCCCAGCGCATCGGCCGCGCCAACCACCGGCTCGACGAACCGTCCAAGGCGATCCTGGTGCCGGCCAACCGCTTCGAGGTGATGGAATGCCAGGCGGCGCTCGACGCAAATTATCTCGGCGCGCAGGATACGCCCGCGATCCGGCCGGGGGCGCTCGACGTGCTGGCGCAGCATATCCTCGGCATGGCCTGCGCCCGCCCCTTCGACGCCGACGCCCTCTATCGCGAAACGATCTCGGCCTATCCCTATCGCGGGCTCGATCGGGAGACCTTCGACAAGGCCGTCGATTTCGTCGCGACCGGCGGCTATGCGCTGCGCACCTATGAGCGTTTCGCCCGCATCCGGAAAGGACCGGACGGCCTGTGGCGCATCACGCATCCGCGCGTCGCGCAGCAATACCGGCTGAATGTCGGGACGATCATCGAGGCGCCGCTGCTGAATGTCCGCCTGACGCGGAGCCGGCGCGCCGTGGTGGCGGCGCGGGGCGGCCGGGTGCTGGGCAAGATCGAGGAATCCTTCATCGAGGCGCTGGCGCCGGGCGACACGTTCCTCTTCGCCGGGCTGATCCTCCGCTTCGAGGGCCTGTTCGAGAATGAGGTGATCGCGACGCGCACGGCCGACGACACGCCGAAGATCCCGATCTATGCCGGCGGCAAGTTCCCGCTCTCGACCTATCTCGCCGCCGGCGTGCGCGCCATGCTCGCCGACGAGGGCAAGTGGACAGTGCTGCCCGACCAGGTCTCCGACTGGCTGCGCATCCAAAAAGAGCGCTCGGTACTGCCGCGGGCCGACCAGCTTCTCGTCGAGACCTTCCCACGCGGCAACCGGCATTATCTCGTCGCCTATCCGTTCGAGGGACGGCTGGCGCATCAGACGCTCGGCATGCTTCTGACGCGGCGGCTGGAGCGAGCGCGGCTCCGGCCGACGGGCTTCGTCGCCACGGACTACTCGCTGGGCGTCTGGGGGCTCGGCGACCTCGGCCAGGCCTTTGCGGACGGAAAGCCGACCATCGCCGAGCTCTTCGACGAGGACATGCTCGGCGACGACCTCGATGCCTGGATGGCGGAGAGCTACCTTCTGAAGCGCATGTTCCGGAACTGCGCCCTCATCTCGGGGTTGATCGAGAAGCGGCATCCGGGCAAGGAGAAGTCCGGCCGGCAGGTGACAGTCTCCTCCGACCTGATCTATGACGTGCTGCGCAAGCACGAACCCGACCATATCCTGATAAAGGCGACCTGGGCCGACGCGTCGAGCGGCCTGCTCGACATCGGCCGGGTCAGCGATATGCTGGCGCGAATCAAGGGTCGGATTGTGCTCAAGCGGCTCGACCGGATTTCACCGCTGGCGGTTCCGGTCATGCTCGAAATCGGCAAGGAATCGATCGTCGGCGAGGCGCATGAGGACGTGCTCCGCGAGGCCGCGGACGACCTCGTCAGGGACGCGATGGGCAATGGCTGAAGCGGCGCAACACCTTTCCGGCACGGGGCCGGCAACGCTGATCGGCGTTCAGGGCACCGTGCTCGAGGCTTTGCCGGAGGGCGCGCTGTGGTGGGAAGGCGAACGCCTCCTCGCCGTCGCCGACCTGCATCTCGAGAAAGGCTCCTCCTTCGCGCGGCGCGGCCAGATGCTGCCGCCCTACGACACGGTCGAGACGCTGTCACGGCTCGCCCTGCTGATCCGGCGCTTCAATCCGGCGACGGTGGTGGCGCTCGGCGATTCCTTCCACGACGATGGCGGCGCCGGCCGCATGACGCCGCGCGACCGGGCTGCGCTCGTGGATCTGCAGCGCGGCCGCAACTGGATCTGGATCGCCGGCAACCATGACCCGAAGGCGCCCGCCGGCCTCGACGGCGACTGCCTCGACATGCTGACGCTCGGTTCGATCCGCTTCCGCCACGAGCCTTCCGCGACCCCAAGCGATGGCGAGATCGCCGGCCATCTCCACCCGGCGGCGCGCGTCGCAGGACGGGGCAAGTCGGTGCGCCGGCCCTGCTTCGTCGGCGACGGGACGCGGCTGGTGCTGCCCGCCTTCGGCGCCTATGCCGGCGGCCTCAACGTGCTCGACCGTGCCTTTGCCGGGCTCTTCGCGCGGCCGTTCCGGGCCTTCGTGCTCGGCAAGGACCGCGTCTATGCAGTGGCGCGGACCGTGCTCCGGCACGGGTGAGCTAACCCGAATACTCCGCTCATTCCCGCGCTACGCGGGAATCCAGCGCCACGACAAAGGCTGCGAATTGGCGCCCCTGGATCCCCGCTTTCGCGGGGACGAGCGGATGGGGAGAGATCCGCCCAATGGCCTCGGGCTTCTAATCGCGCCGGAAGACGACGCCGCCGAGCCAGCCGGTGAAGAGCGCCAGGACGACGCAGACGACGCCGTAGACGAAGGATTTCTCGCGCGAGAAGACCGACAGATATTGCTCGAATCCGGTCTTGGAAATGCGGAAGGATTCGTCGGCTTGGGCCAGCAGCGCACCATCGGCGAAGAGGAAGACACGGACGGTGTAGAAACCGACCGGGGCGTTGGCCGGCACCCAGACCGTCGTCCGGAAGACGCTGTCGCCGATGAAGGTGACGCTGTCCTGCTGCTCGCTATAGAGGCCGGCATTCTGCTTGATGCGCAGGAAGGCCTCGCGGAATTCGGCGGCGGCGGGATCGTTGGCCTGCGGGCGGCCGCGATAATCGAACCGGCTGTTGGCGAAGCCCAGCCGGTACCGTTCGAGGACCAGCTTCTCCGCCAGGTCGTCGATGTTGCCGCTGGCGTTAACCGTATAGAAGGACGGCGCCGCGAGGATCGTCTCGGAATCGGTGTTCGCCCAGACGCCGAGAATGCGGTCCTTGCGCCGGGCGATGACCGATTCCGGCGGGCCCTGCACCAGCGTCGCGACCTGATAATGACCGCTCCGCGACACCGACTGCGCATCGCGCTCGATGACGCCGAAGAGCGTGATCGGCGCACCGGTGAAATTGGAGCTGATCTTCACTTCGGCGGTCGAGAGGGCGATCGTCATGTGCTCGGCCACGGCCGGGCCCGCGGCAAGCGCGCCCGCGACCACCGCGAGGAGGACGGACCGGCGCATCACAGCCCGGCTCCGAAAAGCAGGGTAATGGTGAAGCGCTCATCCGGCGTCGCGACGAGGCCGACGAGGAAGCGGACCGCGACGGCGATGACAAGCAGCGCCAGCATGGCGCGGAGATGATCGCCGCGGAGGTTCTGGCCGATGCGGGCGCCGAACTGGGCGCCGATGACGCCGCCGACCATCAGGATGACGGCGAGCACGAAATCGACCGACTGGTTGGTCATCGCATGCAGCACGGTCGCGACCGACATGGTGCCGACGATCTGCACCAGCGAGGTGCCGATGACGACATTGGTCGGCACGCGCAGCAGGTAGATCAGCGCCGGCACCATGATGAAGCCGCCGCCGATGCCGAGCAGCGTACCGAGGAAACCGATGCCGATGCCGATCAGCACCACCGGGATGACGCTGATGTAGAGCTTCGAGCGCTTGAAGCGCATCTTGAAGGGCAGGCCGTGCAGCCAGGTATGCTGGCCCGGACGCCGAAGCGGCGCCGGGCGACCGCGGCGCGCGTTGAAGATCGAGCGGATCGACTCGTTCAGCATCAGCCCGCCGATGAGGCCGAGAAAGGTCACGTAGGCGAGCGCGACGATGAGATCGAGCTGGCCGAGGCGGCGGAGAAGATCGAAGACGACGACACCGATGCTGGAGCCCATGACGCCGGAGACGACCAGCACCATCGCCAGCTTCATGTCGATCATGTTGCGGCGCCAGTAGGCGAGCGCGCCGGACGCCGAGGAGGCGACGATCTGCGGCGCGACGCTCGCCACCGCAACGACGGGTGGAATGCCGGAGAAGATGAGGAGCGGCGTCAGGAGAAAGCCGCCGCCGACGCCGAACAGGCCCGAGAGGAAGCCCACGGCTCCCCCCATGCCGAAGATGACGAACATGTTGACCGAAAGCTCGGCGATGGGGAGGTAGATCAACACGGATTAAGAATCGATCGCGGCGGCGCGCGCTCCTTGTTCGACTTGAGCGCGCAAAACGCGCTCGGGCGAGTGCCGGAAATTGCGGCGGATAAAGCGCCGCCGGTTCGCGGCTGTCAACGCGAAACGACCGTTCCCGGCCGGAATCCGGTCAGGTCGACGGGGTGGCGAGCGCGGTGGCGAGATCGGCACTGATCTGTCCCGTCTCCGACAGTCCGATCGTGCGCTGGAAAGCGCGGACCGCCTCCGTCGTCTTCGGGCCCTCGAAGCCATCCGCCGGACCGGGGTCGTAGCCCTGCTCGGCAAGGAGCGTCTGGATCTTCTTGACCAGCGCGCTGCCATCGGCCTCGGTGACGCCGGCCGTGGCGTCTTTCCAGCCGCCGGCGGGCGTCGCCGCGGTGTTGGCCTCGGTGATCACGGGCGTGGCGCGCCAGGCCGTGGTGGTGGCCCGCGCCCGCGTGAGATCGTCGGGCGACAGGGCCTTGGCGACCTCGTCCCGGCGGACGCCGGCATCCTTGTCGCCGGGCGCTGCCGCGACGGCGAACCACTTGTAGGATTCGACGAGATCCTGGGGCGTACCGAGGCCGCGGGCATACAGCACGCCGAGATTATACTGGCTGTCCTTGATGCCGTAATTGGCGGCGGCGAGGAACCATTCGAAGGCCTTGTTCTGGTCCGGGGCGCCGTCGACGCCCTGGCTCATCATCACCGCCAGATTGTGCATGGCGCCGACATTGCCCTGGTCGGCGGCGTGCTGGTACCAGACGACGGCGGTGGCGAGATCCTTCTTCACGCCCTGGCCGCGCTCATAAAGGCTGCCGAGACGGTATTGGGCGACGGCGAGGCCGGATTCGGCGGCCTTGCGGTACCAGTCGGCCGCCATGGCGAGATCGGGCCGGGTTCCGTTGCCTTCGGCATAGCGCGCGGCGACCTCGAAGGCGGCAGCCGGATCGCCGGCAGCGGCGGCCTGGCGAAGCCGCGCCGGGCCGATGGCGGGCTCGGCCTGGGACGCCGCCTGGGAAGCAACAAGAGCGGGCGCCTCAGTTGCGGCAACAGCCGGCGCGGACGGCGCGGCCTCGGCGCGTTCGAAGGCGGATGGCGACGGCGCCACCGGCTCGTCGCCGAAGCGGCTGTCGAATTGCTCCGGCGCCGCGAAGGCAATCGCCGCGCCGGGGTCGGCGGTGGGCGGCACCATGGCGGCGTTGCTGATCCTCGGCATGGCGACATCGGCCGAGGCCGGCAAGGCCGCAACCAGCATCGGGAGCGGCGGCGGCGCGGCCCGGAGGGCGACGGGCGCGGGCGCGGCGGCGCGGGCCTGGTGCTGTCCGTCGCGATCGCCAAAATACTGGATCGCCGAGATCGCCAGCACGAGTGCGGCGGCGGCGAGCAGGAGCGGACGCTTGCGATTGCGGATCGCCTGGCCGATGCGGGCGAAAGTGCTCTGCTTCTCTTCCACGGCTTCCTCCTCCCCGTCCATTTCTGTAGCGGCCTCGGCGGCCGCTGCCTGCGCAGCGCGGCGGGCCGCGGCAATGAAATCGGCCTTGCGATCGGATTTCTTGTCGTGATCGCCGCTGGTGGCGCTCCGCGCCAGCTCGCGAAGCGCGGCGAGGTCGGGCTTGCCGGAGCCGGGCTCGAGCGGGCGATGGTCTTGCGGCGGCCGCGGCGTGGCACGCACGGCCGGCAGCAGGGAGGGCGCCTCGGCGCGCAGCGGCGCTTCGACGCCATAGGTGCCGGTGGCACGGGCCGGCTCGCGCATCGACAGCGCCTCCGGCTCGGTCGAATCCTGTTCGAGCTTGGTGAGCCGGTCGACGACGCGGGCCAGCGTCTCGTGGACCGAGCCCAGCGTCTCCTTCGTCCGCGTATCGGCTTCGCCAGCGGCCGAGCGGATGTTTTCGAGGTCGTCCTTGAGGGCGCGGACGAGCGGGCTGTCGCCAGCCGGGGCCGCCATGTCGCGGACCGCCTCGCGGGCGGCTAGCCGCGCCGCCTCGACCGATTCGCCGCGATTGTCGGTCAGGTAGCGCTGGAGCTGGGCGAGATTCTCCTCGACCTGCTTCAGGGTCTGGGTGCGCGGCATCGAGCGCTCGATCTCCGAGGCGAGATGCGCGACCTGCGCTTCCAGTTCGGCGATCCCCTGCCCGTCGCCGGCCGAGGTCGTCGCGGTGTCGAGGCGCCGGGCGAGTTCGGCGATCTGGTTCTCGATGTGGTCGACGCGAACCGGCTTCTGGCCGGCGATGTCGCGGCGCACCGCACCGATCTCGGCCTTGATGTCATCAAGCGCGGCAGCCGGGTCGCGGCGGCCGGAATCGAGCCGCTCGATACGATCGAGGACCTCGGCGAAGCGATCCTGCAGGGCCGACAGCGCATCGTTGGGCGAGGTCCTGCCGAGGAACGCGTCGATACGGCCGGCGATATCGTCGATGCGCGATTCAAGCCGTGCCACGGCATCGGAACCGCCACCGCGCATGGCAGCGGCATTGGCGGTGCTGAGCGCGGCCTCGATGCCGCGTGCCAGCTCGGCGACGCGCATTTCGAGGCGGGCGATGGCGCGCGGGCTGTCGGCAGCCTCGAGCGCCCGGCGCACGGAACCGATCTCGCTGCCGAGGACGTCGAGACGATCGCGGTCCGGCAGGCGGCCGGTCAGCTCGCTGAGGCCATCGGCGAGGCGATCGAGCCCGGCGGAATCGATCGCCGAGCGCAGCTCGCCGAATTCGTCATGCATGCGGCGAAGAAGGTCGCGTTCACCCGGCAGGGCGGCGGTGAGCGTCTCGATACGGTCGGCAAGTTCGACCAGCGCATCGCGCTCGGCCTCGCCGCGATGCGGCGCGGCAAAGCCGTCGGCAAGCGCGGCGATGTCGGCGCGCAGTGCGGCGACCGCGGCGACGACGGCGTCGCCGTCATGCCGGCTGTCCTCGCGACGGATGCTCCGCGGCTCGTCGATCTCGTCGATCGACCGCTGGCGCGCCGAGATTTCGGCAATGACCGAGGCGAGATCGGAGCCGGCGCTTCTCGTCGGACGCGGCGCCTGCGCTGCCGGGCGGGCGGCGGCGAGCCGCGTCTTGGCCTGGTCGATATGCGCTTCGAGGGATTGCAGCGTCGCATCGAGCGCCGCGGCACGGCCCGACGGCTTGTCGGCGCCCTGCGCCAAAAGCGAATCGAGACGCGCCTTGATGGTGTCGAGCTTGGTCGAGGGATCTTCGGCGGGCTGCGGCTTCGGCCTCGCGATGGAGGTCAGCCGCGCATCGAGATCGCGGATGGCGGTCGAGACGCGCTCGAGGCCGCTGTCGCGGCCGGCATCGCGCGTCACCCTGCCGGCACGGGCGCGCAGGCCTTCGATGGAGCTCCGCGCCGTCTCGTCGGTGTTGTCGATATCGCGCGAGAGCTGGTCGACGATCGAGGCGACGCCCTTCAGCGAGTTCGAGCGCCCGGCGTCGCGGCGGCCGCTGGCGGCACCAAGCCGCGTTTCGATCTCGTCGAGGCGGCCCTGGAGCCCGGAAAGGGCGCTCCGCGAATTCTCGTCCATGGCGCGGATGCGGCGGGTCAGGCGTTCGACCGCGTCGGCGACGGCGCTCGCCTCGACATCGTCGTCGTCGTCCTGGTCGTCATCCTCGGGAGCGCTGGCGCGATCGGCCGCGGCCTGCTTTGCGATGAGGTCGTTCAGCCATTCGGAGACGCTGAGGCCCGACCGGCGTGCTGCTACACGCGCCGCTTCGCGTATTTCATCGTCGATGCCTCTAATGCTCCACGGCACGCCCGATTTCATCGTCCGACCCCTCGCCGCAACTCTATCGGCAGCCCTCACCCGGCGGACCGCCCGGCCGATGGCAGACACAAGGGAATCGCGTCTGTTTCGACCTCGCCAAAGACTTCTGCCAACATGGTAAACAAGCCGTTAACCAGCGGCCGTCCCGGCCCGAAATCGGCACGGCGCGTTAACGATTTTTCGCCGCTGCCCTGGCCGCGACGGACACTATTCGGTCATCCCCGTTCGGCTATGGTCGGACGAGAGAAGAAACCAAGGGCGGAGGCTCCATTGCCGATCTACAAGGCTCCGGTCGAGGAAACGCTTTTCCTCCTCAACGACGTCCTCGGCATCGGCCGCTACGCCAACCTGCCCGGTTTTGCTGACGCGACGCCCGACACCGTCGAGGCGGTGCTTTCCGAAGGCGCCAAATTCGCCGAGGAGGTCCTCGCCCCGCTCAACCGAAGCGGCGATGTCGAGGGCTGCACACGCCACGACGACGGCAGCGTCACGACCCCGGCCGGCTTCAAGGACGCCTACAGGAGTTTTGCCGAGGGTGGCTGGATCGGCCTTTCCGGCGATCCGGAATTCGGCGGCCAGGGCCTGCCCTATGTCGTCGCCGCGGCGATCAACGAATTCGTGACCTCGGCCAACATGGCCTTCGGCATGTATCCCGGGCTGACGCAGGGCGCCGTCACCGCGCTGACTTTCCACGGCAGCGACGAACAGAAGAAGCTCTATCTGCCGAAACTCACCACCGGCGAATGGACCGGGACGATGAACCTGACGGAGCCGCAGGCCGGCACCGATCTCGGGCTCATCCGAACCAGCGCCCGGCCGAACGAGGACGGCTCCTTCGCGATCACCGGCTCGAAGATCTTCATTTCGAGCGGCGAGCACGATCTCGCGCCGAACATCGTCCATCTCGTGCTGGCCCGCGTCGAAGGCTCGCCGGAAGGCACCAAGGGCATCTCGCTCTTCGTCGTGCCGAAATTCATTCCAACCGCCGATGGCGGCATCGGGGCGCGCAACCCTGTCGAATGCGGCGCCATCGAGAAGAAGATGGGCATCCACGGCAACGCCACCTGCGTCATGAATTATGACGGCGCCACCGGCTGGCTGGTCGGCGAGAAGGACAAGGGCCTGCGCGCCATGTTCACGATGATGAACGAGGCGCGGCTCGGCGTCGCCATCCAGGGCCTGGCGCTTTCCGAAGTGGCCGGCCAGAACGCCGTCGCCTATGCGCGCGACCGCCGGCAGGGACGCGCCATCAGCGGCGTCAAGGATCTCACCGCCAGCGCCGACCCGATCATCGTCCATCCCGACATCATGCGCACGCTCGTCGCGATCCGCGGCTTCAACCTGGCGGCGCGTGGGCTAACGCTTTCGGCAGCGCTCGCCGCCGACATCGTCCGGCGCTCGCCCGACGCGGCGGAACGGCAGGCCGCCGACGACCGGCTCGGCCTGCTGACGCCGGTGCTGAAGGGCATGATCACCGATCGCGGCTTCGACAATGCGGTGGCGGCGCAGCAGGTCTATGGCGGCCACGGCTATATCGCCGAGAACGGCGTCGAGCAGTTCGTGCGCGATGCCCGTATCGCCATGATCTATGAAGGCGCCAACGGCATCCAGGCGCTCGACCTGGTCGGCCGCAAGCTCGCCAAGGATGGCGGGCGCGCCATCATGGCGTGGTTCAAGGACGTCGGCGACTTCATCAAGGACAACAGCGCCGACGAGGCGCTGGCGCCCTTCGTCAGGCCGCTCAAGGCAGCACTCGGCGACCTCGAAAAGGCGACGCAATGGTTCGTCGCCAATGCGCTCGCCAATCCCGACAATGCCGGCGCCGGCGCGACCGACTACATGCATCTCTTCGGCCTCGTCGCGATCGGCCATATGTGGGGCCTGATCGCCAAGGCCGCGACGCCGAAGATCGCGTCGGGAGACCCACAGGCCGCGAAGCTCGCCCAGGACCTTTCGGTCGGCCGCGCCTATGTCGAGCGGGCGCTGCCGGAAACGGCACTGCGACTCGCCAGGATCACGGCCGGCGCCGACCGGCTGATGGCGGTGCCGGCGACTGCCCTCTAAGCCTTCGGCCGGACAGGCCTATATAAAGACGACAGCCCACCGAGGACGACCCATGGCAGAAGCCTTCATCTACGATCACGTCCGCAGCCCGCGCGGGCGCGGTAAGAAAGACGGATCGCTCCACGAGGTCTCGACGGTCAAGCTCGCGGCGCATGCGCTGGAGCAGATCCGCGACCGCAACGCACTCGACGCGACGCTGATCGACGACGTCGTGCTCGGCTGCGTCGACCCGGTCGGCGAGGCCGGCGGCGACATCGCGCGCTCGGCCGTCTTCGCGGCGCATTATCCGCATTCGGTGCCGGGCATCCATGTCAACCGCTACTGCGCCTCCGGACTCGACGCGGTCAATCTCGGCCATGCGGCGATCGCCAGCGGCCAGCACGACCTCGTCGTCGCGGGCGGCGTCGAATCGATGAGTCGCGTCGGCATCGGTTCGGCCGGCAATGCCTGGGCGATGGACCCGGCCGCGGCGCTGCCCGGCTATTTCGTGCCACAGGGCATCTCGGCCGACCTGATCGCGACGAAATACGGCTTCACGCGCGCCGATGTCGACGCCTATGCCGTCGAGAGCCAGAAGCGCGCCGCGCACGCCTGGGCGGAAGGCTATTTCGCGAAGTCGGTGGCGCCGGTGCGCGACATCAACGGCCTCGTCATCCTCGACCGCGACGAGCATATGCGGCCCGAGACCGACATGCAGAAGCTCGGCGCGCTCAACCCGGCCTTCGCGCTCTTCGGCGAGATGGGCGGTTTCGATGCGGTGGCGATCCAGGCGCATCCCGATGTCGAGGCGGTCGAGCATGTCCACCATGCCGGCAATTCGTCGGGCATCGTCGACGGCTCGGCCGCGGTGCTGCTTGGCTCCAAGAAGGCCGGCAAGAAGGCGGGCCTCAAACCCCGCGCCAGAATCCGCGCTTTCACGAATATCGGCTCCGAGCCGGCGATCATGCTGACCGGCCCGGTCGACGTGACCCGGAAGCTCTTCAAGAAGACCGGCATGTCCTTCGCCGACATCGACCTCATCGAGATCAACGAAGCCTTCGCGTCTGTGGTGCTCCGCTACATCCAGGCCTTCGAGCTCGATCCTGCCAAGGTCAACGTCAATGGCGGCGCCATCGCCATGGGCCACCCGCTCGGTGCGACCGGCGCCATGATTCTCGGCACGGTGCTCGACGAATTGGAACGGCGCGACCTCAACACCGCGCTGGTGACGCTCTGCATCGGCGCCGGCATGGGAACGGCAACGATTATCGAGAGGGTGTAGCGATGGCGGTTGAGGGGAATGTTCTGGATGTCGATGAAGAAGATTTCTATCTCGACTTTCGTCGCGATATCGACCGAACGTTTGGCGTTAAGCTCACAGATGAGGAAGTTGGTACTTTCGAAACGGTGGGTGACGTCTTCGCGGTCGTTCGAAGCCGTTTGAACGGTATCGAACGTAGTGATGCACTGCCTTGTTTGACAGCTGCCACCTTCTACGCGCTTCGGCGCGCATTGCTGGTGCACAATCCAGGTGCCAATACGTCACCGAAAAGCCTGTTAGGCGATTCCATCACGGCCAAAAATCCAAAGAAGGTTTGGCGCGACCTAGAAGAACATTCACAGCTTAGTCTGCCATCGCTGCAGCCGACGAAAGCGAGCGAGATCGTTGCGCTGATGATGGTGATCATCTCCGTATTGATCGGCGGTTTTATTGCACTTGAACATTTGAGCATCGATTTTGAACGCATTACAGCGTTCCTCGCTCTGGGACTGCTCGGCAACATGGCCCTGGCCCTCTTCGTCAGCTTGATGGCTGGACTTGTGCTGGCTTGCGTTACGTCAGCTTTGGGTCCGAAAGAGATTCCGAAAGAAATCAAGACGGTCGGCGATCTGGCCGAAGCTACCGCCAAACTGAATCTCAGTAGCTACGCCAAACGATTTGGTGCTGTCCGAAATCGGGATGTCTGGGCGTCGCTAGTCTGGATCATCCAGGAATTTGGGTGGCCGAAGATTCCCATCAACGCGGATACGCGCTTCTTTCCGAAGAAGTTGGACCCACCCGACTGGTTGAAGTCACGATGATGCCCGGCTCTTCGCCCTTGGGTCCCCGTTTTCGCGGCGATGAGCGGATGGGGACGCGTTGTTCGAATTTCAAACTGATGCCGTAGGAGAGCGATCGTGGATTTGAAAAATTTCCGTTTCGACATCGACGCCGACGGCATCGCGACCATCGTCTGGGACATGGCGGGGAAGTCGATGAACCTCATCGACATGTCGGTCATCGATGAGCTCGAGACAATCGTCGCCGAGATCAAGTCTAACGAGGCGATCAAGGGCGCGATCATCACCTCCGGCAAGGAGAGTTTTTCGGGCGGCGCCGACCTGAAGATGCTGGAAGGGTTGAACGAGGCTTTCCAGGCGGCACTGAAGCGCGATGGGCGCGAGGCGGCGGTGAAGCGGCTGTTCGACGATGCCAGCCGGCTCGGCAATGTCTACCGGAGGCTCGAGACCTGCGGGAAGCCGGTCGTCGCGGCGATCAACGGCACGGCCGTCGGCGGCGCCTTCGAGCTGATGCTTGCCTGCCATTATCGGGTCGTCGCCAATGACGAGGGCATCAAGCTTGGGCTGCCGGAAGTAAAGGTCGGTCTCCTGCCCGGCGCCGGCGGCACGCAGCGCGTCGCGCGCCTCGCCAACCCGCAGGATGCGCTGCAGATGCTGCTCAAGGGCGAGCAGCTTTCGCCGGCCAAGGCGAAGGGCATGAAGCTGATCGACGCGGTCGTCGCCAAGGATGAGTTGCTGGCGACGGCGCGGAAATGGCTGAAGGAAAGCCCGCGCGCCAAGCAGCCCTGGGACGAGGACAATTTCAAGCTGCCCGGCGGCAAGGTGTATTCGCCGGCCGGCGCCAATGTCTTCCCCGCCGCCAATGCGCTCTACCGGCGCGAGACCTATGACAATTATCCCGGCGCGCGCGGCATCCTCGCCTGCGTCTTCGAGGGGTTGCAACTGCCCTTCGACGCGGGGCTTCGCGTCGAGGCGCGCTATTTCGCCCATGTCCTGCAATCGAAGGAAGCGGCGGCGATGATCCGCTCGCTCTTCATCTCGCTGCAGGAACTGAACAAGCTCGCCAGGCGCCCGGCTTCAGTTCCGGTCGAGCCGATCCGGAAGATTGCCGTCATCGGCGCCGGCTTCATGGGCGCCGGCATCGCCGAGGTCAGCGCGCGCGCCGGCATCGAAGTGGTGCTTCTCGACCGCGACGATGCCAGCGCCGCCAAGGGCAAGGCGACGATCGAGGCGGCCTATCAGAAGAGCGTGTCGCGCAACCGCATGACGGCCGTCGACAAGGATGCGGCTTTGGCGCGGGTCACGACGGGCGCGGATTTCGCAGCGCTCGCCGGCGTCGACCTCGTCGTCGAAGCGGTCTTCGAAAGCCGCGAGGTCAAGGAAGACGTGATCAAGCGCGCCGAGGCGGTTCTGCCGGCCGGCACGATCTTCGGTTCCAACACCTCGACGCTGCCGATCACTTCGCTCGCGGCGACATCGGCGCGGCCGAAGGATTTCATCGGCATCCATTTCTTCTCGCCGGTCGACCGGATGATGCTGGTCGAGATCATCATGGGCAAGAAGACCGGCGACAAGGCGCTCGCCCGCGCCCTCGATTTCGTCCGCGCCATCAAGAAGACGCCGATCGTCGTCAACGACTCGCGCGGCTTCTACACCTCGCGCGTCGTCGAAACCTATATCGGCGAAGGCCACCGCATGCTGGTCGAGGGCGTACCGGCGGCGATGATCGAGAATGCCGGGCGCATGGCGGGCATGCCGGTCGGGCCGCTGTCGCTGAACGATGAAGTGGCGCTCGACCTGTCGCTGAAGATCATGAAGGCGGCGCGCGCCGATCTCGGCGACGACGCCGTACCAGCCGAGCAATATAAGCTGATCTCGGAGATGGTGGAGACAGAGGGCAGGCTCGGCCGCAAGAACGGCAAGGGCTTCTACGACTACCCGGAAGCACCGAACGCCAAGAAGAAGCTGTGGCCGGGGCTTGCCGGGCTCGTTCCGAAATCCGTCGATCCAGACACGATCGACGTCGGCGAGTTGAAGCAGCGCTTCCTGGTGCGGCAGGCGGTCGAGACGGCGCGCTGCTTCGAGGAAGGCGTGCTGACCGATGTCCGCGAGGCCGATGTCGGCTCGATCCTCGGCTTCGGCTTCGCGCCCTTCACCGGTGGGACGCTCTCCTACATCGACTTCATGGGCGTCGCCGAATTCGTGGCGCTCGCCAACAAGCTCGCCAAGAAGCATGGCGACCGCTTCAAGCCGAACAAGCTGCTCCGCGACATGGCGAAAAAAGGCGAGACGTTCTACGGGCGCTTCTCGCCGGAGGCGCGGGACAAGGCGGCTTAGGCACGGAGGGGGTCGGGGTCCTCCCCCGTTTACGGGGGAGGTGGCGCAGCGAAGCTGCGACGGAGGGGGCGGCGACACGGCAGGCCACTCTCCACAAATTGCCTCTCAACTTTGTGGTCGCCCCCTCCACCACGCTGCGCACCCAACTCGGCTGCAGTCGAGTTGGGCATTCAATAATGCTCAAATCGGGTGCACCCGATTTGAGTGTCCCCCTCCCCCGCTTCGCAGGGGAGGATCCGAGTCGCCGAGGGACTCGACAGCCCGCCCCGGCAGCGATAAGCCGATGAGGTATTTATTCCTCTGACGGCGCAGGGGCGCGGAGGGGTTTCGGGTGCTCTCCCATACCGGCATCTGGGCGGCGATCGACCGGCTTGCCGCCGACCACGACATGACGGCGTCCGGCCTTGCCCGGCGGGCCGGGCTCGACCCGACGACGTTCAATCGTTCCAAGCGCACGGCCGGGGACGGGCGGCCGCGCTGGCCGTCGACCGAAAGCATCGCCAAGATCCTGACGGCGACCGCGACCGATGTCGGCGCTTTCCTCGGACTTGCCGGGACGGCCCGTGACGAGGCCGTTCGCCGGCAAGTGCCGCTTCTCGGCCTTGCCCAGGCGGGGGCCGGCGGCTTCTTCGACGATGGCGGCTTTCCGGCCGGAACCGGTTGGGAGGAGATCGCCTTTCCCGGCACCGGCGAGAATGTCTTCGCCCTCAAGGTCGCGGGCGACTCCATGATGCCGCTCTATCGCGACGGCGACCGCATCATCGTGGCGCGCGACGCCGACTGCCGGCGCGGCGACCGCGTCGTCGTCAAGACGCGCGAGGGCGAAGTCATGGCGAAGATTCTGGTCCGGAGGACACCGCGCACGGTTGACCTCGCCTCGCTCAACCCCGATCATCCGGGCCGGTCTCTGCCTGCCACGGAGATCGAATGGATGGCGCGGATCATCTGGGCAAGCCAATAATGCACTGGTCGCGTAGCCTCGCTCTGGTTCTCATTCTTCTCGGCATCGCTCCGGTTCTCATCGCGTTCGCGCAGCAGGACAGGGGCGAGACTTTTCCGCCGGCTTCCGAAGGCGCTTCGCAGGCCCCGGCGATCGCGCCGCCCGTCCCCGACATCGCCCCCTCGGCGCCGAAAGCCGTCGCGCAACTGCCCGAGACGGTTCCGCCGGCCGGCCGCGACGTCACTCCGCCAGGCATGACGCCGGGCCCGGCGACCGCAGGGCCGCTGGTGCGCGAGCCGGTTCCCGCAGCGCCCCCGGAACCGCCGAAATGGCGGCGCTTCTTCCTGCCGACGACCTTCGATGCGGCGACCTTCCAGTTCGACGACAAGACCATCCGCATCGCCGGCGTGACTGCGCCGGCGCCGGAGGAAACCTGCGCCCGGCAGGATGGGTCCGACTGGCCCTGCGGGAAGACCGCCCTGCACTCGATGCGCATGTTCCTCGGCGGCCGGGCGATCGAATGCTACTTCCCCTATGCCGACACCGCCGTCGAGATCACGGCGCCCTGCCGGGTGGGCAATGTCGACCTCGGCCTCTGGCTCCTGAAGACCGGTTGGGCAAAGCCCGGCGACTACGCGACCGACGAATATTCCAAGGCGGCCGAGCTGGCGCACTGCAACCGGCGCGGGCTATGGCGCGGGGAAGTGACGGTGCCGGCCTGTCCGTCCCGGGCGAATGGTTGAATCGGCGCCGCGCCGACCTAAAAATCCCCATTGGCAGAATTGACGGAAGGGTGGAGACTGGCCCGACGTCGATAAAAACCAGAAAATGACGGCACGCCAAGCGCCTCTATCCGGCGGCGCAGATAGGGAGACACACTCTATGAGTCGTTGGATTTCACGCGCCGGCCTCGGCGCATTCCTGGCCGCATCGCTGAGCGTCAGCGCTTATGCGGCGCCGGCCGAGCTTTCGATCATGGCGCCGGCCGGCCCCGGCGGCGGCTGGGACCAGACGGCGCGCGCCATGCAGGCGGCGCTGCAGGAAGCCGGCATCGTTCCGAACGTCCAGGTGACCAATGTGCCCGGCGCCGGCGGCACGATCGGGCTTGCCCAATTCGTCAACACCGCCAAGGGCAGCCCCAACCAGCTGATCGTCGGCGGCTATGTGATGGTCGGGGCGATCATCGCCAACGCCTCGCCGGTCTCGCTCGCCGACGTGACGCCGATCGCCCGCCTCACGGGCGAGTATGAAGCAATCGTCGTGCCGAAGGATTCGCCGATCCAGTCGGTCGCCGATCTCGTCGACGCGCTCAAGAAGGATGTCGGCGCGGTGAGCTGGGCAGGCGGCTCGGCCGGCGGCGCCGACCATATCGCCGTCGGGCTGATCGCCAAGGCGGCCGGCGTCGATGCGTCGAAGATCAACTATGTGCCCTTCTCGGGCGGCGGCGAAGCGCTTGCCGCGATCCTCGGCAACCAGGTCACCGCCGGCATCTCCGGTTATGGCGAGTTCGCCGGCCAGGTCGCTTCCGGCGATCTCCGGCTGCTCGCGGTCAGCGCGCCGGAGCGACTTGCCGGCATCGACGCCCCGACGCTGAAGGAGTCCGGCCTCGACGTCGAGGTGCAGAACTGGCGTATGGTCGCCGCCGGCCCCGACATCACGGCGGAGCAGAAGGCGGATCTCGTCGCCACCGTCGAAGCGCTGGCGAAGAGCGAGCCGTGGAAGGCGACGCTTGCCTCCAAGGGCTGGATCGACACCTTCCTCGCGGGTGACGATTTTGCCGCTTACCTCAAGCAGCAGGTCGACCTCACGACGGTGGCCCTGAAGGACATCGGCGTCGTCAAGTGAACGATACGCCGACCCGAAGCGAGCGCCGCCCCGACCGGGCGGCGCTCGTCATTGCGGCGCTGCTCGCCGGCCTCGCCGCACTGATCGCCTTCAACACCCACAACCTGCCCGAAGGCATCGCGAGCTACTCGCGGGTCGGCCCGCGCGCCTTCCCCTATGCGATCGCCGCCTGGCTCGGCCTGATCGCGCTCGGCACGCTTGTCGCCGCCTGGCGCAACGAATTTCCGCCGCGCGAAAAGGACGAGATCCAGCCGATCGCCTGGATCGTCGGCGGACTTGTCCTGCAACTCGTGCTCATCCGCTATACCGGCTTTGCTTTCGCGACCGGCGCGGTCTTTGCCGCGACCGCGATGGCCTTCGGCCGCGGTCCCCTCTGGTTCACCTATGCGGTTGGCGTCGTCCTCGCCATGACCCTCTGGTTCGCCTTCGCGACGGGCCTCAACCTCGTCCTTCCGGCCGGCCCGCCCGAGCGCTTTGTCCTCGACCTTTTCCATGCCTTGATCGCGATGTTTTCCGGCGGCGGTCCCGTGCCGGTGGGGGCCTGAGCATGGACACCTTCTCCGCCCTCGGTGCCGGCCTTTCCGTCGCGATCGAGCCGATGAACCTGCTGTTCGCGCTGATCGGCGTGACGCTCGGCACCGCCGTCGGCGTGCTGCCCGGCATCGGCCCGGCGCTGACCGTCGCGCTCCTGCTGCCGGTCACCTTCAAGCTCGACCCGGCCGGGTCGCTGATCATGTTCGCCGGCATCTATTACGGCGGCATGTATGGCGGTTCGACGACCTCGATCCTGCTCAACACGCCGGGCGAAAGCGCCTCGATCGTCACGGCGCTCGAAGGCAACAAGATGGCGCGGGCCGGGCGCGGCGGCGCGGCGCTGGCGACGGCGGCGATCGGCTCCTTCGTGGCGGGCACGATCGCGACCATCGGCCTTGCCCTGATCGCGCCCTGGGTGGTGCGCTTCGCGCTGATGATGGGGCCGGCCGAATATTTCGCGCTGATGGTGCTCGCCTTCGCGACCGTCTCGGCGGCCTTCGGCGATTCGACGCTGCGCGGCATCACCGCGCTCTTCATCGGGCTGACGCTCGGCGTCGTCGGCATCGACCTGCAGACCGGCCAGCCGCGCATGACCTTCGGTCTCCTCGACCTCTATGACGGCATCGAGGTGACCACCGTCGCCGTGGCGCTCTTCGCGATCGGCGAGACGCTTTCCGTCGCGGCGGCCGGGGCGCGCGGCGTCGAGAAGATCGAGTCGGTGCGCGGCTCGCTGTGGATGACGGCGGCGGACTGGTCGCGGTCCTGGAAGGCGTGGCTGCGCGGCACCGCCGTGGGCTTCCCGATCGGCGCCATGCCGGCCGGCGGCGCCGATATCGCGAGCTTCCTCTCCTACGTCACCGAGCGGCGGCTCTCGAAGCGGCCGGAGGAATTCGGCCATGGCGCCATCGAGGGCGTTGCCGGCCCCGAAGCCGCCAACAACGCCTCGCCGCCGGCACGCTGGTGCCGCTCCTGACGCTCGGCCTGCCGACGACGGCGACGGCGGCGATCATGCTCGCCGGCTTCCAGCAATATGGCCTGCAGCCCGGCCCCCTCCTCTTCGTCAACCGGCCGGACCTCGTCTGGGGCCTGATCGCCAGCCTGTTCATCGTCAATTTCATGCTCATCATCCTCAACCTGCCGCTGATCGGGCTTTGGGTGAAGGTTCTGTCGATCCCGCGGCCGTGGCTCTATGGCGGCATCCTCGTCTTCGCGACGCTGGGCACGCTCGGCGCCAACCCGTCGCTGGTCGAACTCGGCATCCTTCTCGCCTTCGGACTGATGGGCTACGGGCTGCGCCGGTTCGGCTACCCGCTGGCGCCGGTCGTGGTCGGGCTCATCCTCGGACCGCTTGCCGAGCAGCAATTGCGCCGGGCGCTGGCGATCAGCCAGGGCGACCCGATGGTGCTCATCGGCTCGCCGCTCGCCATCATCCTGATGGGCATCGCGGTGCTGGCGCTGTTCGGGCCGTTGTTGTGGCGGCTGCTCAAGCCGGCCGGCGCACCGAGTTCACTGGCGGGCGATACGGATTAGCGAAAACCTCTCCCCACACTCCGCTCATTCCCGCGAAAGCGGGAAGCCAAGGGCCAGTCGGCACCGCTCTGGGCCCCTGGATCCCCGCGTGCAGCGGGGATGAGCGGATGGGGTTGGCTCACAGTGCATCGCCCCAGTCGAGGCGTCGGGCCTCGGCGTAAGCCGCTTTGTCGCGGCGCGGGACGGTCTCCTCGACCAGCCCGGCGGACGTGCAGAGCTTCAGGCGGATGTCCGCCTTGCTCATGCGCGGCGCCGAGAGGACGCGGGCGGACGGGAGGTCGAGCGCTACTTCCGGACGCGCAAAGGCCGCGTAGGAATATTTCTCGTCCTCGAAGCCCAGCATCGCCGATTTGGCGAGGCGATGGTCGCGCGAGCGCGGCAGGCGTTCCGAGAAATGGCACCAATCCGGCTTGACGATCGGGCAGGCATTGCGATGCGGACAGGGCGCGACGATCGCCGCACCTGCGTCCAGCAGCGCGGCACGCGCCGCACGGATGCGGGCAAAGCCCGCCGGCGTGCCCGGCTCGACGAGGATGAGAATGCCGGTCGTTGTTCTCCAGAAATCGGCGGCGGCCGCGGCGACCGCATCGACGGGAAGCTCGATGAGCGCATAGCTCGCGATCACCAGCTCGGCCGATCGGCCCGACCCGCCGACGTTGCGCATGTCGAGGACAAGCCGCCGGCTCGCCTCCAGCGCGGGAATTCCGCTGCCAGCAACAAGGCTGCCGACGATGTCGAGGAAGGCCTGGTGCCGGTCGAGCATGGTGACCTCGGCAATTGCCGGCCATGCATCGAACGCCGCCCAGCTCGCCGCACCCGAGCCCGCGCCAATGTCGAGGAGGCTGTCGGGCAAAAAGGCCGGCGCCCGGCGCCGCACTTCGGCAAGTGCGGCAGCGTTGGCGGCATAGGTCGCCGGCATGCGCGCGGCGAGATAGGAGAGAATGTCGGCATGTCCGGAGAGCGCCGCTGCCGATCCGCCGCCGGCGCGATACTGCTCCGACAGTCGTGCCGATGCCTTGCCGAGTTCGCTCCGTGAAACGCCTTCGAGCTGGCGTTCGATCGCCTGTTTCAGGGCCGCGGGAAGATCGCCGGACACCGCCACTAGAGCATGATCCGTTTCATTGAAAACGGATCATGCTCTGGATTTTTTGACTTGCGCAATGTCGGACGGAAAACCGGCTTCCACCCCGGATCGTGGTCCGGGGCATGCTTTTCCTGACATTGCTCATGCGGCCGGCGCGACGAGCTCGCCGGCAAGCGCCCGCGCGATCAGGGCCCGTGTCTCCGGGATGCCGTAGATCGACACGAAGGAGCCGAAGCGCGGCCCGCGCTCCTGCCCGAGCAGGATCTGGTAGAGCGTCGAGAACCAGGCGACCGAGACACCCGGCCCGCCCGACGGGCCGGTCTTCTCCTGATCCTGGAAGCGCGGAATGGCGCGGGCGACATCGAGGACGATGTTCTGGATCGCCTCGGCGTCGCTGCCGGCCGGCAGTTCGCCGAGCTTCCGGTCGAGCGCCGTGAGTGCGGCACGCTCGACCTCGTCGGGATGGCGGAAGATTTTGGTCGGCTCGACGAAATCCTTGTAGTAGCGGACGGCGTAGCCGACCAGCTCGTCGAGCTTCGGATTGTTCTCCGGCGTGACGCCCTTTACGTGGCGGAGGATGAAACCCCACAACACGCCGCGCTCATGCGCGTTGGAGGCGCTGGCGAGATTGAGCAGCATCGTGAAGCTGATCGGCATCTCGACATCCGGCGGCGTGCCGCCATGGATGTGCCAGACCGGATTGCCGAGCCGCTGGTCGTCGGGCTGGCGGTCATAGGCGTCGAGGAAGGTGAAATACTCGTCGACCGCCTTCGGGATAACGTCGAAATAAAGACGCTTCGCCGCCTTCGGACGCTGGAACATGTAGAGCGACAGGCTCTCCGGGGAGGCATAGGCCAGCCAATCCTCGATCGTCAGGCCGTTGCCCTTCGACTTCGAGATCTTCTGGCCCTTCTCGTCGAGGAAGAGCTCGTAATTGAATCCGTCCGGCGGCATGCCGCCGAGGACCCTGCAGATCTGCGTCGACAGCTTGACCGAGTCGATCAGGTCCTTGCCCGACATCTCGTAGTCGACGCCGAGCGCCGCCCAGCGCATCGCCCAGTCGGCCTTCCACTGGCACTTCACATGGCCGCCGGTGACCGGCACCTCGGTGAGCTTGTTCGTCGCCGGATCGAGGAAGACGATGGTGCCGGCATCGAGCTTCCGCTCGACGATCGGCACCTGCAGGACATGGCCGGTTGCCGGGCTGATCGGCAGGAAGGGCGAATAGGTCTGCTGGCGCTCCTCGCGGAGGCTCGGCAGCATGATCGCCATCACCTCGTCATAGGCAGCGAGCATCTTCAGGAGCGTCGCATCGAAGCGACCGGCCTTGTAGTAGTCCGTCGCGCTGGCGAATTCGTAGGAGAAGCCGAAGCGGTCGAGGAAGCTCCGGAGCCTTGCATTGTTATGCAAGCCGAAGCTTGGATATTCGCCGAACGGGTCCGGTACCTGGGTCAGCGGCAAATTGAGGTTCTTCTGCAGCAGTTCCTTGTTCGGGACGTTGTCCGGCACCTTGCGGAGCCCGTCCATGTCGTCCGAGAAGCAGAGAAGCCGGGTCGGGACCGTGTCGCCGGTCAGCAGGCGGAAAGCGGTCCGGACCATCGTCGTCCGCGCGACCTCGCCGAAGGTGCCGATATGCGGCAATCCCGAGGGGCCATAGCCGGTCTCGAACAGCACGTCCCTGGCGCCCGACTTCTCGAGCCTCGCCACGATCTTGCGCGCTTCCTCGAAAGGCCACGCTTTCGATCGCGCCGCCGCATCGCGGAGGGCGTCGGTCATGGCGAGGCTTTCGAGCGGACGGTCGGACAAGATGATTTCCTTCAGTTTTCGGCCGCGGACCCTAGAGCATGATCCGTTCAATAGAATCGGATCACGCTCTAGATTCGTTGATTTTGCGCAATGTCGAACGGAAAATCGGTTCCCACCCCGGATCGTGGTCCGGGGCATGCTTTTCCTGACATTGCTCTAGGAAGGCCAAGGGGGCGCGTCAACGCCGAAAGAGCCGGTTCCAGCGGTTGCCGGGAATGAGTCAAGCCAATAGGTTGGCGCCGACATTGAGCCCAACGCCTTAAAGGATGCTTTCATGGATATCTCGGCAAAGCCCGCCGGCCAGCACGAAGCGCTGATCTTCGCGATGGTGACGCTCTCGGCGGCCGATACGCGGATGACCGATCGCTAGCTTGCCAAGATCGGCGAGGTCGTCCGCAACATGCCGATCTTCGCTGGCTTCAACCCGGAGAAACTGGTGCGGACAGCCGAGGCCTGCGGAGTGCTTCTCCGGGAGGATGACGGGCTTGAGCGGGTCCTCGACGTGATCGCCGGCCTGCCGACGCGGCTCCATGAGACGGCCTATGCGCTGGCCGTCGAAGTCGCCGCCGTCGACCTTCATGTCGAGCAGGAGGAGCTTCGCTTCCTGGCGATGCTGCGCGACCGGCTCGACCTCGACAAGCTCGCCGTCGCGGCAATCGAGCGCAGCGCCCGGGCGCGGTATCGGACGATTTAGCGAATGGCGTAGGGCGGATTAGCAAAGCGTAATCCGCCGCCCGCGGGTGCCGCTTCGGCGGGTTACGCCTTCGGCTAACCCGCCCTACGAACGCTCAGAAGAACCCGACCGGGAAATAGCGGAGGTAGAGTTCCGCGTAGATGCCCTTGGCGTAGATGGTTTCCATGGCGGAATCGATGGCGCTCTTGATGTCGGTCGAGCCGGCCGAGACGGCGATCGAAAAGCCCTGGCCGAAGAAGCGCGCTTCGAGATAGGGGCCGCCGGCAAAGACGCAGCAGCCGGCGGCGAGTTCGCTCTGGAGCCAGAAACTCAACTGCATGCCGTCGCCGAAATGGGCGTCGACCTCGCCGTTCTTCAGCGCCTGGCGGGCCGCGTCGGCGGTCGGATAGAGCTTGCGCTCCACTTCCGGGAAGAAAGCGGCGAGATAGGCCTCATGGGCCGTCCGCGCGACGACGGCCAGCGTCTTGCCCTTGAGGCCTTCCGGGGTGAAGGCGAATTCGGCTCCGTCGCGGCGAACCACGAAACGGGCCGGCGTCTTCATATAGATGTCCGAAAAGTCGAGGGCCGATCGCAGTTGGCCGGAAATCGCGAGGCCGCCGATGGCGGCATCGGCATTCTCGCCGAGGACCGACTCGACAAGATTGTCGAAAGGCCGCGCCTGGATCGTGCAACTGATCGCAAGCTCCGCGCAGATGGCACGGGCGAGGTCGATGTTGAAGCCGACCAGCCGACCGTCGGAGTCGAGGAAGTTGAAGGGCGGGAAGTCGTCCGTGGTGACGAAGCGGAGCGCCTGGACGGCGCCGGCCGGCGGCCGCTCGACCCGCCGCTTGGGATCCCAGAAATTGGGGATGGTGACGCCTTCCGGCGCCTCGGCGGCGTGGACAGCCGGAACCACCATGCCGCCGACGACGAGCAGCGTCGTGAGGAACAGGCGCGCGAGCAAGCCTATGTTTCCTGCGCTTTTTCCTGCCAGCAGCATCACGTCACTTCTCTATCGGCCTGGCCGGTGCGGCCCGACTCCCCGCACATTATAGCGGAGCCTGCCGGGCGCTTCCCAGCGTCGATCAGGCGCCTGGCGGGGGTCGCAATTCCGGTTCCATTGAAAGCGTTGGTTAATCAACGGAACGTTTCAAAATCGCAATTTTACCAGTCCTTAATACCCACGGCGATTGATGTACATGCCGGAAATCTAAAGGGTTTTTGCCGTCGAGCGCGCCATTGAGGCGGCGCCAGCGGAGATCCGATGACTGGCAGGCGCCCCTGCATGGCGCAGTTCTCTCGATAGGCCGGTGGATCATGATGCTCAAGCGATATGCCAAAGACGAGCGCGGCAGCGTTTCGGTGATGGTGGCCATCCTCCTGCCGCTGCTTCTGGGCTTTGTTGCGCTGGTCGCCGAGTTCGGCTTCGGCTTCGCCGTCAAGGCGCAGAACCAGCGCATTGCCGATCTTGCCGCCTATGCCGGCGCGTCGGCCTATATCGCTGCGAATTCCACCACCGACATGAATGCCGCGGTCTCGCGGATCGCTACCTTGAACGGCATCGCGTCCAGCGCCGCGACGGCGAGCCTGATCACCTCCCCGCGCACAACCGGCAGCCAGGCGGTTTCGGTGCAAGTGTCGACCGGCCAGAGCCTGCTGCTCGCCCCCGTCATCAGCGACACGTCGGCGCTTCAGATCCGGGCGAATGCGGCAGCCGAGATCCCGTCGATTTCGACGCCGGGCTGCATCATCGCGCTCGATGCGGCCCAGACGGGCGTCACGCTGAGCGGCGGCACGGCGATCACCGCGTCGGCCTGCGCCATTTCCTCGAACAAAACGGTCACGGTTCCCTGCGGCACGACGATCACGACGAAGGCCGTCAACTACAATTCCGCCGCGGCGCCGAGCCAGCCCTGCAACGGCATCACCGCGCCGAGCGGACAGACCCTCAAGATCACCAAGACCTCGACGACCGATCCGCTCGCCGCCGAAGCCAGCGTGACCTCGGCGACGAGCCGGCTTTCGAACTTTGCCTCGATGAATGCGCCAACCGCGCCGACCGTGGCCGCCGGGACCAATATCGACTTTGCCTATAGTCAGCCGGCAGTCGCTACCGCTGCCAACGCCGTCGGCTGCACTGCTGTTTGGACCAATAGCAGTAACACTTGGACACTCACCTGCCCCGCGCGTACGGCGCCATATAATTTTGGCACCCTCACGAAGGGGGGCGGCATTACCCTGAACTTCAATACGGCTGGCTCCGCTGGAAACACCTATAACTTCAGCGGAACTGCCACGCTGCCGGGCACGAACACGTTTGGCCCAGGTACCTATAACCTCTCCAAGGGCCTCAAGACGGACGGCGGCTCAACCACGACCTTCGCCGCCGGCACATTCAACATCGGCACGATGACGGCGGCCTGCAGCGGCGCGACCTATAGCATCTGCCACACAGGCACGACGCTCACCTTCAACGGACCGAGCACCTTCAATCTGACCGCCGGCCTCTACAATAGTGGCGGCGCGACGATGAGTTTCGGCGGCACCAGCACGACGAACACCTACAACATCGGACCGAGCACCGGCGGTAACGCTCTTTATCTCGGCGGCGGCGCCAAGACGACCTTCGCCGACGCGACGGGCACGTTCAGCGTCGTCGGCAACATCAATGTCGTCAGCGGCGGCGGCAGCTGCCTGACCCTGCCGGCAGCCACCAACCACGACATCAAGGGCTACATCTCCTCGGCCGGCGGCACCAAGTTCGGGGCCGGCATGTATACCGTGAAGGATTATATCGCCTTCGGAATCAGCGGCGGCGGCAACGTCACCTGCGATGGGGTTAGCATCGGCGTCCTCGCCGACAATGTGACGATGGTCATGGGCGGATCGGTGCTGCCGTCGTCAGGAAGCTGCTCCGGCCAGGCATTCTGCGTCGGCGCCGGCTACAGCAGCGTCATCATTACGGCGCCGAGCGCGACAAAGCTTGCCGTCATCGGCCCGACGAGTTCCGGCACGGCCGGAGCGACGCTGACGGAAGGCGGCAGCAACAACAGCGTTTCGGGCGTCTTCTATTTCCCGCGTGGGCCCATCCTGATGAGCGGCGGCGCCCATATCGGCAACGGCCCCGGGCAATGCCTGCAGATGATCGGTTCCCGCATCACGCTGAACGGCGGCACGACGGCAGCCTCGGCCTGCATCTCCGGCGCCAGTTCCAGTAGCGGATCGGTAATGCTCGTCGACTAAACTCGCCGTCATGACAAAGCTTCGCCCCCTCTCCGCCCTGCTCGCCCGCCTCGCCAACCGCGACGGCGCGGCCGCGGTCGAGTTCGCCATTCTGGCGCCGATCCTGGCGCTGGTCCTGGCCGGCGCGGTCGATTTCGGCGGCGTGGTCTTCGTCAAGTTCGGACTCGACAACACGGTTTCCTCCGCTTCGAACTACGCGATCAACGGCCGCGCCAGCGTCAACGGAACCGCCGGCGGGACGCTCGCCAACACGATGGGCGCCATCCTGACCAATAGCGGGACGAGCCCGATCAACGGCTCGATCATCGTCAACAATGGCCCACGGGTGACGATCACCAACGGGGCGACGTCGGCGCCCGCCGCAACCGCCGCAAACGCCAACTCCTGTTACTGCCCAACTCTTTTAGGTACCGCCGTGGCCTGGGGCACGTCCGCCACATGCGGCTCGGCCTGCGCCACCGGCGGCAAGGCCGGGAAATTCGTCGCGATCGAGGCGAGCCGCCAGTACACGCCGCTCTTCTCCGACTACGGCTTCATCGACGATAACAAGACGGTGACCGTCCGCGCCGTGGTGCAGACGGAATGAGAGCGCCCCGCAAAAGCAGATTCCTGGCCGACAACACCGGCGCGACGGCCGTCGAATTCGCCCTGGTCGTCGGACCTCTTGTTCTCCTGATATTCGGGGCCATCGAAGTCAGCCGGCTGATGTGGGCGCGGGAAGCCCTTCAATCGACGGCGATTGCCGGGGCGCGCTGCATGGGGATCAGGGAGATCGCCTGCGCGCCGGGCGGAACCTACAACGCCACCTCGACCAAGACCTTCGTCAGGGATTGGGCATCCGGCCTTTACGTCACCGTGCCCGCCGCAAACATCACGCTCAGCAATGCCGCTACCTGCTCCGGGGCAAGCGGCTTCTCGAGCGTGACGATCACCTACAGATTCGAAAGCGTGGTCGCTTTGCTCCTCGAAGCGATCGACCTGAAGAATCTCACCGCGACCGCCTGCTTCCCGAACCAGGCCTGACGGGAAGTCGCTCAGGCGCCTGCGGCGAGCGAGACGAGCAGGTCGCGGTCAGCGAGCATCTCTTCCAGAGTCGTGTAGCCCTGCATGTAGTGGCCGCGATAGCCGCCGCCCTCGATCAGGGCGAACATCCCGGCGAAATCGATCGTCCCTTCGCCGATCCGCAAATGCTCCTCGATGGTACCGCGGCAATCGGCGATGCGGACCTCGCCGCAGCGGCCAAGATCCATTTCGGAGAGGAAGCCAGCGATGCCGACGCCGGGCAGCAGATGGGCGTGGTTGACGGTGAAGGCCCAGCGCAGATTGGGCGAGCCGAGGCTCGCGAAGAAATGCTGGCACTCCTCCAGATCATGCGCGAGGTAGCGCACTTCGGCATCCGGCGGCTCGGGATTGTGGTTTTCGAGGAGCAGGACGACGCCGGCCTTCTCGGCCGCCGCCGACATGCGCTTCAGCCGTTCGGTCGCGGCCTTGAGCCGGGCCGGCTTGTCGCTGGTGAAGTGGTAGCCGCCATGCACGATCAGCCATTCGGCACCGATCGCCGCGGTCGCCGCGATATAGGCATCGAAATAGGCGTCGGCGCCGTCGGAGACATAGGCGTTGGTTTCGGCGGCGTTTACCGCGGAAGCAGTGTGCAGGCCCATATGGACGCCGCTCTTCTCCAGCCGCGCACGCACCGCCTTCAGCCGCTCGCCGCCGCCCTTCAGAAGCTCCTGCTCGCGGTCGAACGAGACGTCGATATAGCGGATGTCGTTGGCGAGCGCCCAATCGAGCGCCTTCTCGGGCGACAGGCGATTGCCGATATCGATGCCGATGCGGTCCTTGCCGACTGCCATTTGCGTTTCCCCCCGGTCTTTCGGCGGCCTCTTTCGGGCCACTCCGGAGCAAGCTTAGCGCATCGTCGCGGCAGCAGCTAACGGCTCGTGCGGCTGACGACATCCATCAGTTCGGCGATCTTCTGCCGCTGCTCGGCCGGATCGCCGCTGGCGATGGCATGCTCGACGCAGTGCGCGACGTGATCGCGGAGGACCTCCTCCTCGGCCCGGCGCAGCGCCGCCCGGACCGCGGCGATCTGGGTCACGATGTCGATGCAGTAACGGTCGTCCTCGACCATCCTGGAAATGCCGCGAACTTGCCCTTCGACGCGGTTGAGGCGCTTCAGAACCGACGATTTGGCTTCTTTTTGCATCTTGCCTATATACCCTATGGGGGTATATCCCTAGCTTAGTCCACCAAGAGAATCCAGCCATGCATGATCACGCACATGCCGCCGCCCCTGCAAGCGGCCCGAGCGGAACCGCGATCGACCCGGTCTGCGGCATGACCGTCAAGCCCGGCGCCGGCAAGCCGACGCATGATCATGACGGCGTCACCTACCATTTCTGCTCCGATGGCTGCCGCAAGAAATTCGCCGCCGATCCGGACCGCTACCTCAACAAGGCGACGCCGGCGCCGCCGCATGACCACGGCCATCATCACAATCATGCCGGGGCGCATGATCACCACCATCCCGCGCCCGCCGCCGCGGCCGAGGCGGAAGCGCCGGCCGGGCGTCTCTACACATGCCCGATGCATCCCGAGATCGTCCGCGACCAGCCGGGAAGCTGCCCGATCTGCGGCATGGCGCTGGAGCCGATGGTGGCTTCGGCAGACGAGGAGGAGAATCCGGAACTTGCCGACATGACGCGGCGGCTCCTCATCGCGACGCCGCTGGCGCTCTTCTTCCTGGCGCTCGACATGAGCGCACATTTCCTTGGCGTCGACATCCTGCCCTTCATCGCGCCCCGGACTCAGCAATATCTGCAACTGGCGCTGTCGATCCCGGCAGTGCTCTGGTGCGGCTGGCCGTTCTTCCAGCGCGGCTACTGGTCGTTGCGCACCGGCAACCTCAACATGTTCACGCTGATCGCGGTCGGCACGGGCGCGGCTTTTCTCTACAGCGTCGTCGCCGTGCTGCTGCCGGAGGTCTTTCCGGCAGGCATGCGCGATCATCACGGCCTCGTGCCGCTCTATTTCGAGGCGGCGGCGGTGATCACCGCGCTGGTGCTGGTCGGCCAGGTGCTCGAGCTGCGCGCCCGGTCGCGGACGAGCGGCGCCATCCGCGCCCTCCTCAAGCTTTCCCCGAAGACGGCGCTCAAGGTGGCGCCGGACGGCAGCACGGCGGAGGTCGCGGTGGAGACCGTCGTCGCCGGCGACGTGCTCCGGGTGCGGCCGGGCGATAGCGTGCCCCTCGACGGCTTGGTTATCGACGGCCGCAGCGCGGTCGACGAGTCGCTGCTCACCGGCGAGTCGCTGCCGATCGAGAAATCCAAAGGCGACACGGTCATCGGCGGCACCAGGAACGGGACCGGCAGCTTCGACCTCAAGGTCGAGCGCACGGGCGCCGAGACAATGCTGGCGCGCATCGTCGCGATGGTCGCGCAAGCGCAGCGTTCGCGCGCGCCGATCCAGGGCCTCGCCGACAAGGTCTCGTCCTATTTCGTGCCCGCGGTCATCCTCATCGCGATCATGGCTTTCGGGGTCTGGTATTTCGTCGGGCCGGAGCCGACGCTGGCCCACGGACTCGTCGCCGCGGTCAGCGTGCTGATCATCGCCTGCCCCTGCGCGCTTGGCCTGGCGACGCCGATCTCGATCATGGTGGCGACCGGCCGTGGCGCCGAGGCCGGCATCCTCATCCGCAACGCCGAGGCGCTGGAGCGCCTCGCCTCGGTCGATACCGTCGTCATCGACAAGACCGGCACGCTCACCGAAGGCCGGCCGAAAGTGACGGGCGTCGTGGCCGCGAGCGGCTTCGGCGAGGACGAGGTGCTGGCGATTGCCGCCGCTCTCGAAGCCGGCAGCGAACATCCGCTGGCCGAGGCGATCGTTGGCGCCGCCCGCGACAGGACCCTCACCCTTGCCAAGGCGCAGGATTTCACCTCGCTCACCGGCCAGGGCGTTGCCGGCACGGTCGACGGCAAGCGGGTTCTTCTCGGCAATGTGAAATTGATGGCCGACAACAAAATCGATGTCGCGGCGCTGGACGGTGAAGCGACCCGACGGCGCGAGGACGGCCAGACCGTCATGTTCGTCGCGGTCGACGGCGTGTTCGCCGGGCTGGTGGCGGTCGCCGACCCGATCCGCGCGAGCGCCGCGCAATCGATCCGGGCGCTGGAGGCGCAGGGCATCCGCGTGATCATGGCGACCGGCGACAACCGCACGACTGCGGCTGCGGTTGCCGCCAAGCTCGGCATCGGCGAGGTGCGGGCCGACGTGCTTCCGGAGGACAAGGAAAAGATCGTTTCGGGCCTGAGGGCCGAGGGACGGCGCGTCGCAATGGCCGGCGACGGGGTCAATGACGCGCCGGCGCTTGCCGCGGCGGATGTCGGCCTCGCCATGGGCGGCGGCGCCGATGTCGCCATCGAGAGCGCCGGCATGACCCTGATGAAGGGCGATCTCGGCGCGCTGCTGCGGGCCCGCAAGCTCGCCACCGCGACCATGCGCAATATCCGCCAGAACCTCTTCTTCGCCTTCGTCTACAACGCCCTCGGCATCCCGGTCGCCGCCGGCATCCTCTACCCTGGCTTCGGGCTGACGCTCTCGCCGATGCTGGCGGCGGCGGCCATGAGCCTGTCGTCGGCGTCGGTCATCGCCAATGCGCTGAGGCTGCGGCGGGTGGAACTGTAGGGCGGATTAGCGCAGCGTAATCCGCCATAAGCGGCGGGTTACGCCCTTCGGGCTAACCCGCCCTACGCAATCCCTACGCCCACTCGCCCTTGCGGAAGACCGGGACGCGGCTGCCGTCGGGCTTGATGCCGTCGATATCGATCTTGTCCGAGCCGATCATCCAGTCGATGTGGATGAGGCTCTTGTTGCCCCCCTTCTCCGCGACCTGCTCGGGCGTCAGATTGGCGCCGTCGAGGAAGCATTTCGAGTAGCACTGGCCGAGCGCGATGTGGCAGGCGGCGTTCTCGTCGAAGAGCGTGTTGAAGAAGAGCAGGCCGCTCTGCGAGATCGGCGAGGAATGCGGGACGAGCGCGACCTCGCCGAGACGGCGGGCGCCGTCGTCGGTCTCCAGCACCTGGGCGAGCACCGCCTCGCCCTTCGTTGCCTTCGCCTCGACGATCCTGCCCTCTTCGAAGCGCACCGAAATCTCGTCGATCAGCGTGCCCTGGTAGGAGAGCGGCTTGGTGCTCGAGACGCGGCCCGAGACGCGGCGCGCATGCGGCGTCGTGAAGACTTCCTCGGTCGGGATATTGGGATTGCAGACGATGCCGTTCTTCGCCATCGAGGCGCCGCCCTGCCATTCGTGATCGTCGGCGAGGCCGAGCGTCAGGTCGGTACCGGGGCCGGAATAGTGCAGCGACGCGAATCGCTGGCCGTTCAGCCATGCGGTCCGCTTGCCGAGGGCCGCGTTATGCGCCTCCCAGGCCGCGACCGGATCGTCGCGGTCGACCCGCGAGGCGGCAAAGATCGCATCGGCGAGCTTCTTCACTGCGGCCGCCTCGTCTTCGCCTGGAAACATCTGCCTCGCCCAGGAGGCGCTGGGATAGGCGATGATGTTCCAGTTGATGTCGAAGCCGGCGATCTTTTCCAGCGCCGGCTGGTAGGCGATCGAGTTCGCCTTGTTGGCACGCGCCACCTTGGCGGGATCCTCGCCCGACAGGAGCATCGGGTTGTCGCCAACAATGGCGAGGCGCGCCGTGTTGTTGGCAAACGCCTTGCCGACGCCTTCATAGAGCCAGGACGGCGCCCGGTCGAAGCCCGCGTCGCTGCTGTAGCGGAAGCGCGACAGGGTGATCTCCTCGTCTGACAGGATCGGCGTGACGAGGCCGGCGCCGGCCTTATAGGCATGTTCGGCGATCTTGCGGACCAGAGGCAGCGCGGCGACCGGCGCGGTGAGGAAAAGATCCTGGCCGGCCTGCAGCCGCAAACCGATCTTGACCGCCACTTCGGCGAGCCTGTCGAGCTTCACGGGATCGATCGATGCTGAGGGGAGTGTCGACATGAGCAATGAACCTTAAAATTCGCGCCGTTCAGCGCGCTTCCGCAAGAATACTTATTATCCTGCCCGGCTGAAGCGGACTAGAAGAGATACGCATCCGGGCGCCCCGGCATCGCGTCGCAGGAGATACAATGGCCGACGATTTCACCGTCCTCGACACGCCCGAGGCGATCGATGTCAGGGCTTTCTGGCGGGTTCTCGGCGAGCGCGCTAGCGGCGTTTCCGTGGTGACGGCGCGAAGCAGCGCCGGGCCGGCGGGATTCCTGGCTTTGTCGGCCACGCATGTAAGCGCGAGCCCGCCGACCATGCTGGTTTCGATCGACCGGAAGACGGAGGCGCTGGCGGCCGTGGAGGCGGCCGGACACTTCGCGGTCAACTACCTGCCGGCGGGAAGCGCGGCGCTTGCCGACATGTTCGGCGGCAAGACCGAGGTGAAGGGCGCGGCGCGTTTCGCGGAGGGCGACTGGATGAGCCTCAAGACCGGCGCGCCGGTTCTGACAAGCGCCCTCTCGGCGCTCGACTGCCAGGTGGAGAAGCTCGTAGAGGTCGAGGGCACGATCATCGCCATCGGGCGCGTGGTCGCCTGTTTCGGGCGCGGGACCGGCAACCCGCTCGTCCTGTTCCGCGGGAAATATCAGGAATTGGCGCCCTGATCCTCGAACTGACGATCAGAAGGTGCCGCCATGGGCGGCGATCGCCACGACGGCCGGCGCATTCGACCGGTTGCTCCAGGCGTGTTTGGTGCCGCGCTGGACGACCATGTCGCCGCGCTTCAAGGCCGCTTCGCCGGTATCGGTGACGAGCACGACCTCGCCCTCCAGCACGAAACAGAAATCCAGCGTTTCGGTCTTCTGCATGTAGGAATGGGGTGCCGCAGCCGAATAGGTCGAGGCGGAAGGTGAGCCCGCCGCCTTGAAGAAGGCGGCCACCTCGCCTGCCCCCACGCTGCCTTTCCAATCGGCGTCCGGCGGATGGGTCTCGACGCGGCAGAGAGAGCCGCGCTTCGGCGGTTCGAGGCTCTGCGGCAGATCCAGGGTTTCATAAACGATCCGCGCCGGCGTCGAGTCGATCACCCAGAGCCGCGCCGAGGCGAAGCCCGGTCGCGCCGGGTCGGTCAGCACATCCGGCGCCGGGCCGTCGGAGACGAGGCTCGATCTGCCCTTCTCGCGATCGACGGTGACGATGCGCCGGACAGGCCTGACGCCTTTCGGCCAGGCGTCGGGCTGTGGTTCGATCACCGCATCCTTGCCCTGCACCAGGCCGTCGGCGCCGTCGACGAAGAGCGCGTCATTCATGTCGAAGGCCATGATGCAGCCGAGGCGAGGGCTCGACCAGTTGTGCCAGGCGCCGACCTGGATGCAGATATCGCCCGGCTTCATCAGCAGCGTGCGGTCGTCGAGGATCAGCTCGCGCTCGCCTTCGAGCATGATGCCGTAATCGACCGACTGCGTCTTGTGCATGCCGGAGGAGAAGGCGTTCTTGCCGCCGCGATCCCAGCTCCGGTTGCCCGGCCGTGCCGTCGGCGGATGCACCGGCTTGAGGTTGGTGTCGCTCGCTGCGTCATAGCCCTCCGGCCGGGCGAGGGTTTCAACGATTCGGAGGTGTCCGCCCCCCGGCGGTCCGGGAAAATCATAGGGCATGTTGCCCTCGTCGCGGTCGCCCGACAGCGGCAGCGGCGTCTTCGCCCAGACCCAGAGATTGGTGTTGTTGGTGCGCGTCCCGAGGGAGGCTTCCTTCGCATTGGGCGCCGGCCCGTCGGAGACGATCCTGGAGCGGCCCTCGGCGTCGGTGCCGGTCACGACCCGGCGGATCGGCGTCATCCCGGAAGTCAGCATGGCGTTCTCCTTTCCGGAGGATTTTGTTTAACCGACGAAGGCGAAAGGCGCCTCCGCCTCGAGATCGGTGGCGATGTCGATCACGGTCGGGCGGCCCGAGGCGAGGCCCCTCTCGATCGCCGGGCCGATATCGCCGGGCCGGTCGACACGGATGCCGAGCGCCCCGATGTCTTCGGCGATCCTGGCGAAGTTGATGTCGCGGAAGACCCAGAGCTCGCGTGCCTGCTCGGTCTGCTTGCCGCCATAGGAGACGTCGTAGCCGTGCTTCGACTGGTTGCCGGAGTGGTTGTCGTTGACGACGATCACCGCCGGGATGTTCCAGCGCACCGCCGTCTCCAACTCGCCGATGTGGTACCAGAGCCCGCCATCCCCGGTGAAGCAGACGACCGGACGGTCGGGCACGGCGCATTTGGCGCCGAGGGCGGCGGGGAACGCCCAGCCGAGATGGCCGGCGCAGCGTATGTAGCTCTGCTGCGGCGTGCGCAGGTCGAACATGCCGCCCATCCACATGCCGGCATGGCCGGTATCGCAGACGACGAAGGCGTCGTCGGGCAGGTTCTTCGACAGCTCGCTGCAGATGCGTTCCGGGCGGATCGGCACCGCATCGGAAGACAGGAGCTCGCTATATTGCTGGTACCAGTCGCCGACATGGCGGCGGGCCCGGTCGACCCAGCCTTTGCGGCGCGAAGCCGTCGAGGAATCGGCTTGCGCCAGCATCTTCTCGATCGCCACCCTGGCATCGCCGCAGACCGCGGCGTCGAGGCGATAGTTGCGGCCAAGCGCTTCCGGATCGATGTCGACCTGGATCGACCGCGTGCCGAGCTTCGGGACTTTCCAGAAATGCGTGGTCATGCCGCCGGTCTCGGTGCCGACGAAGAAGACGAGGTCGGCCTCGAGGACGACCTGGTTGGCGGCGCCCCGCGAATAGGTGCCGACGACGCCGACCGAGAGCGGATGCGTTGCCGGGATCGCATCCTTGCCGCCATGCGAGGTCGCGACCGGGATCTGCAGTTTCTCGGCGAGCGCCACGATCGCCGGCCCGGCCATCGACCAGCGGGCGCCGCCGCCGGCGACGATCACCGGCCGCTCGGCGGACTGCAGGATGGCGAGCGCCTTGGCGAGGCTTGCCGCATCGGGCTCCGGCCGGAAGGGCGGCACCGACATGAACTCGACGTCGACCGTGTCATCCATCTCGGCCTCTTCGAGGTCGATCTGGCCTTCATTACCGCGGAACTGGAGATGCACGGGACCCGGCGAGCCGGAGACCGCCGTCCGGAAGGCTTGGCGGACCATGTCGGGGAAACGCTCGACCGAGTCTACCGTGGCGTTGAACTTGGTGACGCCGTCAAAGGCAGGGATATCGTCGACCTGCTGGTAGACCTTGCGGAATTTGGTCTGCGGCTCGCGCCCGCCGGTCATGGCGATGACCGGCGACTTGGCGAGCCAGGCGTCGCGAAGGCCGGCGGCGAGGTTGAGGGCGCCGACCGTCTGCGCCATGCAGACGCCCGGCTTCCGCGAGGCGCGGGCATAGCCGTCGGCCATATAGGCGGCCGACTTCTCGCCATGCGTCCGGACACGATTGATCTTCGTCGAGGCTTCCATCTCGGCCATCGATCGCCGCAGGATCGCCGGGACGTGGAAGATATGCGTCACGCCATAGGCATCGAGCATGCGCGCCATGACCTTGGCGCCGGTGGTCTTCGCCATTTCCGTCCTCCCGATGATCGTTGGTATCGGCAGCTTCGAACGAGCCGCTTGGACAGTGCGGGGAGGATGGTAGTTCGCCGTGAGACCGGGCGCCAGATCATCGAAAAGGACGGGTTTCGTGGAACCGAAGCGCGAGCAGCGCGTTATTTAGCGTTTTAGCCTGTAATCGGGGCACCGAGGCAGGCGGGGGTAATCTTGTGGTTCGAATTGGAAATTCAGACGAGCCGCCCCCCATGCAGGCGGATGGGCTTGCGACGCTCTATAGGCTGACCGACGCCCTTCAGCGGGCAAACGGCTATGCCGATATCGACAATGCGGCCCTCGATGCGATCACCGCGGTTCTCGGCAGCCGCGCCTCGATACTTCTGTTCGACCATGCCGGCGTGATGCGCTTCGTCGGCTGGCGCGGGCTTTCGGACAGCTACCGCCAGAAGCTGGAGGGGCACTCGCCCTGGACGCCCGCCGACATCGCGCCGGAGCCGATCTTCGTCGAGGACATCGAGCAGACCGACGAGCCGCCGGAGGTGAAGGAGACGATCAAGGCCGAGGGCATAAGAGGCCTCGCCTTCATTCCGCTAGTGTCGCGACAGCGGATCATCGGCAAGTTCATGACCTATTACGCCGAGCCGCATCGCTTCTCGGCGAGCGAGGCAAGCCTCGCGGTGACGATCGCCCGCCAGCTCGGCTTCAGCATCGAGCGGGCGCGGGCCGACGAAGTCCTGCGCGAATCCGAGGAGCGCTTCCGGCTGATGTCGGAGCAGGCGCCGGTGATGCTCTGGCTCAGCGACGCCGATGGCCGCTGTCTCCACCTCAACCAACAGCTTCGCAGCTTCTGGGGCGTCGCGCCCGAGCGGCTTGCCGATTTCGACTGGCAGACGTCGATGCATCCGGAAGACCGCGAGCGGATCGGCCTGACGATGATGGATGCCGTCATCGGCAGGCAGGGTGTCACCGTCGAGGGCCGATACCTCAACGCCACGGGTCAATACCGATTGCTCTCCACCAATGCGCAGCCGCGCCTTTCGGGCAGCGGCGAGTTCCTCGGCATGATCGGCGTCAATGTCGACATCACCCAGCAGCGCGAGGCGGAGGAACGGCTGAAGCTCCTGCTCGCCGAGCTCAACCACCGCGTCAAGAACACGCTGGCCGTCGTCCAGGCGATCGCCCATCAGACCTTCCGGGAAGGCGGCACCGGCGGCGACTCGCGCAAGGCTTTCGAAGGCCGCCTCGTCGCGCTGGCGACCGCCCATAATCTCCTGACGCAATCGAACTGGGAAAGCGCGTCCTTGCGGACGATCGCCACCGATGCGCTCAACTCGCAGGGCGTCGACGCGCGGCGGGCTTCACTTGACGGTCCCCATGTCGACCTCGCGCCGAAGCAGGCGCTTGCCCTGGCGCTGGCGCTGCATGAGCTCTGCACCAATGCGACGAAGCACGGGGCGCTGTCGAACGATGCGGGTCAGATCGTCCTCGTCTGGCGACGCACGTCGGAACAGGATCTCAACATCCGCTGGGAGGAGCGCGGCGGGCCGCCGGTCTCGCCGCCGGCCAAACGCGGCTTCGGTTCCCGCCTGATCGAGCAATCGCTGGCGCGCGATTTCGACGCCAGCGTGGCGCTCGATTTCCGGCCGGAAGGCGTCTGCTGCACGATCGAGGCCGCATCGGCCGGGTGGAGGCCGGAACTCGGATGAGCGACTTCGAGGGGAAGCGAATCCTGATCGTCGAGGACGAATCCATCATCGCCGACATGCTGCAGGCCATGCTCGAGGATCTGGGGGTGCTGGTCGTCGGCCCGGCCGGTACGATCGCCGAGGCCATGGCGATGGCAAAGACCGCCGCGATCGACGCGGCCATCCTCGACGTCAATCTGCGCGGCGAGAAAATCGATCCGGTCGCCGAGTCCCTGCGCCAGCGCCAAATTCCCCTGGTCTTTGCAACCGGCTATGGCGGCGGTGCGGCCGATACCGCCTGCGGCGCGCCGATCATCACCAAGCCTTACACGATTGAACGGCTTGCAAGCGCCCTCGCCGCCTGTCTGGCGCCGAGCGGCTAGCGGCCCCGCGGCCAATGCGACCGACTGATTGCTGAAGGACAGTGTCTCGATGCCGCCGGTGCATTCGGCGCCGATCCCGAAGCCGGCGCCGCGCTAGATTTTGCGCAATGTCGGACGGAAAACCGGCTTTCACGCCGGATCGTGGTCCGGGGAATGCTTTCCCTGACATTGCTTTAGCCGTCGCGGAAAGCGCGGTTCATCTGGTCGGTGAGCGGCTTCAGGAGATAGGACAGCGGCGAGCGCTCGCCGGTGCGGATATAGGCTTCGACCGGCATGCCCGGCATCAGCTTGCCGGCGCCGAGCCTGGCGATCTCGGCCGGGCTCGATAGGACGCGGACCGTGTAATAGGGGATCCCGGTCCGGCGATCCTCGGTGACATCGGCCGAGATGCGCAGGACTTCGCCGCCGATCTCCGGCGTGGTGCGCTGGTCGAAGGCGGAGAAGCGGAGTTGGACCTCCTGGCCGAGGCGGACCCGGTCGATCTCATCCGGCGTGACGCGCGCATCGATGACCAGTGCATCCGCATGCGGCAAGATCATCATCAATGTCTCACCGGGCTGGATGACGCCGCCGACCGTATGGATGGCGAGTTCATGCACGGTGCCGTCGAGAGGCGCCCGGATATCGACACGATGCAGCCGGTCCTCGGCCTCGAGCCGGCGCTGCTCGAATTCGGCCGCTTTGGCGCGGACATCGGCGAGGTCCTCGCCGACCTCGTTGCGAAGCTCCTGGTCGATTCGCAGAATCTCCAGCTCGGTCTCGGCCGACCTGCCCTTGGTCGACGCGATCTGTGCGGTGAGTTCGCCGCGCACGCCGTCGAGCTGGGCGGCCATGCGCTGCATCTCGGTGAGCCGTAGGATCGAAACGAGATTCTTGGCGCGGAGGTCCTCGAGGCGTTTCAGGTCGTCAAGAACCAGCGCATTCTCGCGGACCTTGGCGGCGAGCTGCGCCTCGAGACCCTGCACTTCCTGGTCGAGTTGCGCGACACGCTCGCGAAGCTGCGCCCGCTGGGCATCGCGGCCCTGCCGCCGGGCCTCGAAAAGCTTGGTCTCGCCGGCCAGCGCAAAGGCGAGCTGCGGTTCTTCGGCGCGTTGCAGAAGATCCGCCGGGAAAGCGATCTCGGCGACGCCGTCGCGCTCAGCCAGAAGCCGGGCGCGGCGTACCCCCAGCTCGTCGAGATTGTCCGTGACGATCCTGAGATTGGTGCGCGTCTGGGTCTCGTCGAGCGTAATCAGCGTGTCGCCGGTCCTGACGCGATCGCCCTCCTCGACGCGGAGCACGCCGACGATTCCGCCGGTCGGATGCTGGATCTTCTTGACGCTGCTATCGACGACCACGGTGCCGGCCGCGATCACCGCGCCGGAGAGTTCGGCGGTTGCCGCCCAGCCGCCGAAGGTGCCGAGAAGGACGGCGATGACGCAGGTTCCGGCGAGGAGGTTGCGGCGGAGCGAGCGCTTGCGGGCGGAGGTGGGATTAACAACGGGTTCGGACAGGCTCATCAGCTCACCACCGCGATCTTGGTCCGTTGCGGCGCTGACTGCAGGACCTTGGCGAGGATTTCGTCCTTTGCTCCGAACGCCTGGACGCGGCCTTCGGCAAGCACCAGCATGAGGTCGACCGCGGCGAGCGCGCTGGCGCGATGCGCGATGACGACGGCGACGCCGCCGCGCAGGCGCACCGCCTTGATCGCCTCGGTCAGGGCCGCCTCGCCGTCGCTGTCGAGATTGGAATTCGGTTCGTCGAGCACGACGAGGAACGGGTCGCCGTAAAGCGCGCGCGCCAAGGCGATGCGCTGGCGCTGGCCGGCGGAGAGCAGCACGCCGCCCTCGCCGATCTCGGTGTCGTAGCCGTCGGCGAGGCCGACGATCATCTCATGGACGCCGGCGACCCGCGCCGCCGCGACGATCGCCTCGGAGGCGGCGCCGGGCTCGAAACGGGCGATGTTGTCGGTGATCGTTCCTTCGAAGAGTTTCACATCCTGCGGCAGGTAGCCGATATGGAGGCCGAGGGCTTCCGGCTGCCACTGGTCGAGTGCGGCGCCGTCGAGACGGACCTTGCCGGCGGACGGCGCCCAGACGCCGATCAGGGCGCGGGCAAGCGTCGATTTTCCGGCAGCGCTTGGCCCGATGACGCCCAGCGCACTGCCGCGGCCGAGCGTGAAGGCGATGTTCTTGAGAACGCTGACATCGTGGCCGGGCGGCACCAGCGTCAGATCCTCGACCGCAAGCTCGGAGACCGGCTTCGGCAGGCTCATCTGCAGGGATTTCTCCGGCATGTCGTCGAGGAGGCCGGAGAGATTCCGCCAGCCCTGCCGGGCGGCCTGGAAGCCGCGCCAGTTGCCGATCGCGAGATCGACCGGCGCCAGCGCCCGGGCGCTCAGGATCGAGCCGGCGATGATGATTCCGGCGCTGGCCTCGCCGCCGATGACCAGAAGCGCGCCAACGGCGAGGACGGCGGATTGCAGGGCGATCCGCGCCACCTTGGAGGCGGCGCCGAAGCCGGCGCCGACATCGGCGGCCTGCTGCTGGGCGCCGAGGAAGGCCGCGTTGGCGCGCTCCCAGCGGGCGCCGACGCGGCCCGTCATGCCCATGGCGCGCAGGACTTCCGCGTTTCGTCGGCTGGCCTCGGCGATGATGTTGCGCGTCGCGCCGAAATCGCCGGCGACGGCTGCCGGACGGCGCGTCTTCATCTCGGCGACCGCGGTCAGCACGAGCAGGCAAAGCGCGCCCGCCGTCGCGGTGATGCCGATCCAGAAATGGAAGGCGAAGCAGACGGCCAGGTAAAGCGGGATCCAGGGCAGATCGAAGAAGGCGACCGGCCCACCGCTGGCGAGGAAAGACCTGACCTGGTCGAGATCGCGGAGCGGGCGTTGGCGCTCGTTCTCGGGACGATTGCGCAGGCCGAGCTCGATGAGCAGCCGATAGGCGCGGCCGCTCAGCGTCTCGGCGACCGAGCCGGCGATGCGGGCGAGCACGCGCGAGCGGATGATGTCGATCAGGGCCTGGAAGGTGAAGAGCCCGGCGGCGATGATTGCCAGCCAGACCAGCGTCGGCACGCTGCGGCTCGGAATGACGCGGTCATAGACCTCGAGCATGAAGAGCGCGCCGGTCAGCATCAGGAGATTGCTGAAGCCGCTGAAGACCGCGACCGCGCCGAGCGCGCCGCGAAAGGCATAAAGCGCCGAAAACAGCTCGGATCGCTGAGGGCGGCCGACGCGCCGGATGGGGGTCAGGAACATGGATTGCCCGTACGCTGACGCGACGATACATGTCGTTTAAGGACTATCTGCCCTCGCATTAAGGAAACGACTGTCCGGCTCTCTCGACCATAAATCCGGGCTGGCAAGGTGAATTTATGGTTGAGAGGAGGATAACGAACGGCTTGACCCTGTTTGTTGTGGTCGCCCTCCCACCGCTTCGCAGGAGAGGATCACCGGCCGGCTAGTATTCGCGCTCGTAGGAAAGGCCGAGTTCGCCCGTGCCGCCCTGGCCGGCGCCGCCGCGGAGCTTCAGTTCCGGGGTGAGGTCGAGGTCGATGGTGACGCGGCCGCTCTCCGAGCCGGAGCCGGCCTCGACGCCCAGCCGGACATTGTCGTTGATGCGCTTGCCGATGCCGACCGTGGCGCCGCCGGATTCATTCTGGCGGATGTCGAGATCGTCGACGCCGAGCGCGTCGCGGACGCTGGCGAAGATGCCGCGGCCGCCACCGACGCCGGAAAGCTGCGCCGCCGCGTCGACGAGCTGTGCGGCCTGGACCGGCGACAGGCGGGACACCTGGCGATCGAAGAGGAGGATCGAGAGGATATCCTCGTCGGGCATGTCGGGGTTCGAGCTGAAGCTGATGACCGGATCGTCGGCGCGGCCGGTGACATTGACCTGGACCGTGGCGCTCGTGGTAGCGGCCGTCGCAACGAAGTCGACGACCGGGACGAGATCGCCCGAGAAGGTAAGCTGGCCGCTGACCAGCTCGAAGCGTCGGCCGATCACCTCGATGCGGCCGCGCCGCATCTCGAAGGCGCCGGCAGCGGTCGGATTGGCGATGGTGTTGGTGATCTTCAACTGTCCGCCGAATTCTGAATCGACGCCGAAGCCGCGCACCAGGATGGCGCCGGTACTGCGCAGATCGACGTCGAGGCGCATCGAGCCGCCGCCGGCGCGTCCGGCCGACGCCGCCGGCTGCGGCTTGATCGGCGCGCTGAAGCCGGGCTCGGCATTGACGTGCTTGACGTCGATCGCCGTCGCACGGCCGGCCAGCCGGTCGGGCAGCCTGATCTCCGTCCGGCCAAGCGCGAGGTTGCCGGAGAGCGTGGCGCCACCCGTCAGCGGCCCGTCGAGGGCGAGGTTGGCGTTGAAGAGCGTGTTGACCATGCGGCCGTCATTGTAGCGGCCCTCGGTGACCTGGATCGTCAGCCGGCCCGGTAGCTGCGGGCTGCCGAGATCGGCGGTGCCGGCAATGACGATCTGTCCGCCCTGGGCGAGGCGTCCGCTGATCCGCTCGATCGAGGCCTGCTTGCCGTTGAGGGCGATCCGGCCGCTGGCGCCGCTGACGCCGAAGCCGGTCTCGACATCGACCGCCGTCGCATCGACCAGATTGATGCTGCCATTGATCGCCGGGGCGCGCGACGCGCCGGTGACCCGGAGATCGAGGTCGGCATTGCCGGTCAGCCGCACCTCGCGGTTCGAGCGGAGGGCAAGCAGCGACAGCGGCGCCCTGCCCTTCACCGTCACATCGAGGCCGTTGCCGGCAAAAGGCGCGGTGCCGCCGAGCGCCAGCGACAGGCCGGCGCCGGAGAGCGTCCCCTGAATGGCGGTGCTTGCCTTCGTCGCGTCGCCGGAAGCGGTCAGGCTGAGGGGCGGCAGGCCGGCATTCCTGGTCGCCGCGACCTGCAGGCCGGACCAGACGGCCTGCCAGCGGATACGCGGCGCCGATGTCTCGCCGGTGACCGTCGCATTGCCGCTGATGGCGCCGGCAGCGCCGAGGGCTGGCGCAAAGCCGTTGGCGACGGAGGCCGGCACGCCGGTGGCGGTGATCCTGAGGTCGAGCGGCGACGACGCCTTGCCCTCGATGGTGACGCGGCCGGCGCCGATCGAGAATGCCGCTCGCGTCGCCGGCCCGGCGGCGGCGTCGAGTTGCACGGTTGCCGGCTCGGCGAGCGCGATCGGCACGCGGAAGGCCGTGCCGGAGAACTGATCGATGCGGAGGACGCGCTGGCCCGAGGCGGCGGAGAGCTCGCCGCGCCCGGTGAGATCGAGGTCCGGCCCCTTCGCGGTCAGGTCGAAGCGCGTCGCGCCGCCCTCGACCGTGGCGTTGGCGGCGACGCGGTCGAGACGGACCGCACCGGCAAGGATGGAGTCGATCGTCGCGTTACCGTCGACCAGCGGCGTGCCGAAGGCGTCGCCGATGCGGACCTCGCCGGATGCGGACTTCGCGGTGAGGCCGTTATAGGAGACGTCGCGGGCGTTGAAGGCGGCGGCGATCGCCTGGCGGTCGCCATCGGGCGTGAAACGGATGCGGGCATTGGCGGTCCCTGACGCCTGGGACAGCGCGAGGGCCGCCAGCGCCTGGAGGTTTGGCGCTGCCACGGCAAGCTCGCCGGACAGCGTGCCCTCGCCGGCGCGCTGGAGCGCCCCGGTGATGCGGTTGTCGGCGATGGTCAGATCGACCGCGGGAAAGGCGATCCCGGCATTGTCGCCCGAAAGGACAAAATCGGCGGTGCCGGTGAGCGGCTTGCCAGCCAGGCTGCCGTCGAGCGCCAGCGAACCCGACATGCCGGTCTCCGACGGAGCGCCCTGCACGCGCACCGAGGCGCCTTCAATCGCCTGGTCAAGCAGGCTGCCGCCGGCGATTTCGGTCGTCGCGTCGAGATCGGGATAGGGCAGCGCGCCCTCGGCGGTCGCGGTGAAGGTCGCGGCACCTGACGAGCGATCCGCCAGTACGGACAGGTCCGAGATCGTGCCTGCGAGCGTCGCATCGATCCGCGTCGGCTCGATCGTGGCGCTGCCGGTGCCCTGCAGGGCGGCGCCGTTGATGGCGAGGTCTGATACGCTGAGCGTGCCGTCGCTGTTGGCGACATTGGCGCTGACGGTGGTGTTGCCGCCGAGCAGGCGGTCGAGCGTCTCGATGCCGGGACGGAAATCGGCGAGTTCGGCGCGAACATCGAGGGCGCTGCCATCGGTGCCGAAGAAAGTGCCTTCGGCAGAGGCATCGACACCGCCGGCAAGGTTGCGGTCGAAGACCAGGGCAAGCGGCGCGATGTCGGCGAAGCGGGCGGTGAGCCTGCCCTTGCCTTCCCCTGCCGAGACCGTGCCGGCAAAGGCGCCACTGCCGCCCGCCGCGCGGAGATCGGCGGTGAGTTCGGCGATGCCAGTGTCGGCGTGGAAGGTGCCCTCGCCCGTCGCGAGAAGCGGCGCGGCGGCGGTTGCCGTGAGCGTGCCGGTCGCGGTGCGGATCGCGTCGGCTTCCAGCCGCATCGCGAAGGGCATGTCGCCGGATAGCGGGTTCTGGACGCTGTTCTCGATCGCGGCGGAAAAGCCCGTGCCGGGTATGGTGACGCCGTCGATGCTGAGGCCGACGACGCGGCCGACCAGATCGAGGCGGGCATTGCCGTTCGCCGGCGCGACGGTGCCGCGCAGGCTGGCGCTCTCGATCGTCGCCTGCATATTGGCGAGCGGCAGGCTGAGCAGCTTGTCGGACGGATTGGCAATGTCGAGCGCCAGCTTGAGATCGGCATGGTCGGCGCCGACGCGGCCCGAGACCTCGCCATTGACGCTCGCCGTCCGGAAGGTGCCTTGCCGGATGGAGAGATCCGGCCGCGCGCCGGCGGTGTTGCCGGTCAGGTCGGCGTCGAGTGCGATGTCGATCGCGCCGGCGAGCAGGTCGGCATAGGTCGCGGGCAGCAATTCGGCGAGGTCGCCGCTGCCGCGCGCCATGATGCGGCTGGTGTCCGCCTCGCTCGAAACCGCGAACTGCCCGGCAAATTGCGCAGCGCCGCTGGAGGAGAGGCTGATGGTGCCGCGCATCGCGCCGTTGACCGGGCCGGCCTTGACCGAAAGCGCGTAAGCCGGACCGGCCGGGCGGCCGATCAGGCCGACGAGCAGGCCGTCAGCGGCCTCTTTGACGGCGATCTCGGCGGCGAACCAGTCGTCGTCGCCGGCGCGGTTGATCTGCGCGTCGAGCGTACCCGCCACGCCGTCGATGCGGGCTGCCCGAACATCGGCGGCAATGTCACCGGCCCGACTCGTGGCGGCGGAACCGTTGAGGCTCAGCGCCGTACTGCGGCCTGCGACTGCTTCGGACAGATCAAGCCGGGCGATCGAAAACTGGCGCGCCGTAAAGGCCACGAGCGCACCGCCGCTATCGTTACTCGCCGGCAGGTTGGGCTTGCGAAGGATCGCGACCTTCTCGGCGGTCAGCGCATCGAGCGCGATCGTGCCGCCGAGCAGGCCGAAGATGCCGACATCCATGGCGATATTGTCGATCGTCGCCACCGGCCCGTCGGCATCGGCCACCGCGATCTTCTCGGCCGACAGCGTGAAAGGCGGCCAGCCGCCGACGCCGTCGACCGCGACCGTCAGGCCGCCGGTCGAGCCGTAGCGCTCGATGAGGCCGGCAACGATGCCATGCCCGATCGGGCTCGCCAGCGTGACGAGCGCCACGCCGAGCAATCCGACGACAATGAGAAGGGCGACGCCGATCCAGCGCAGCATCCGTTTATCCTGCTCCTCTTCGAGCCCCGGGCTTCAGAACGCCTGACCGAGGCCGATATAGATCGCCGCAGCGGGATCGCCATCCTCTGGCTGCAGCGGCACCGCCACGTCGAGCCGGATCGGCCCGACCGGCGTCAGATAGCGAAGCCCGGCACCAACGCCGACCTTGATGTCGTCGAAGGTCGGAAACATATCGGACGAGACGCTGCCGGCATCGACGAAGGCGACCACGCCAATCTGGTCGGTGACGCGGTACCGGGCTTCGCCCGAAACAAGGACGCTGCTGCGGCCGCCGATGATGTCGCCGTCGCCGTCGCGCGGCGCGATGTTCTGATAGCCATAACCGCGCACGGTGCCGGCACCGCCCAGATAGAGGCGCTTGTCGGGCGCGACAGTCTCGACATCGTCGACGGTGAGCACCGAGGCGGCAACGCGGCCGGCCAGCACGAAGCGGTCGGTCGGCGTGAAGGAGCGATAGATGGCAAAATCGCCGGCGAAAGTGGCGAAGGCCTTGTCCTGATAGAAGTCATAAGCGGGCTCCGCCAGCGCCGTCGCCTTGAAGCCCTCGGTCGGGTCGAGGCGGTTGTCGCGCCTGTCCCAGGTCATCCTGGTCGGCAGCGCGAGGATCAAATGCTCGCGGCTGACATCCTCGTCGTCGATCGTCTGGGAGCGCGAGAGCTCGAGCGCCACGGAACCGTTGACGGTGTCGGAGAAGATATGGCTGAGGCCGACCTCGCCCTCCACCGCGGTGACGCGATAGGCCTCTGTGGTCTCGCGATAGCCTTCGGCGCGCAGCGTGAAATCGGTCATCGGGTCGAAGACGCCCGGCTTGATGAAGCGACCGAGGACACGGAAATCCGGATCGAGGGAGTCGGAGATGACCTTCGAGATCGAGGCGCTGAGATGAAGCTGCTCGGCGCCGCCGAAGAGGTTGCGGTCGCGCCAATAGATCCCGGCGCCGAGGCCGTCCGTGTTGGAATAGGAGGCGGTGCCGCCGATGACGTGACGCTTGCGCTCCGAGACCGTGATGAGCATCGGGATCGTGCCGTCCGGGTCGAGCGCATCGGCGGGCGCGATGCGGACGCTCTCGAAGACGCCGAGGTCGCGCAGGCGCGTCTCGGCGTTGCGCACCTTTTTCGAGGAATAAGGCTCAGGCTGGAAATGGGCGCGGCCGACGATCAGGTTCGGATCGACGCCGGCGGCGCCGCTGACCTCGACGCGACCGAACTCAGCGGCCGGACCAGGATCGACATTTAGCGTGACGTCGAGCGTCGCGGTCCGGTGGTCGGCGACGGTATCGCGGGGCTGGGCGCGGGCGAGCGGATGGCCCGACTGCTGCCAGGCATCGACGAGTGCGCGTTCGGCCGCAAGCACCACGGTCGAGCGGGCCGGCTCGCCCCGGATCATGCCGAGCTTTTCGAGCGAGAAGCCTTCCGGAACCGGTTCGGCGCCGACGGCGCCGAAGACGAAAGCCTGGCCGGTCACGACCGAAACACGAACCGAGGCCGGCACCTGGCCGATCGAGTCGAAGGGGCCGATCTCTTCGATCCGCCGGCCATTGATAGTGATGGCAATCTGGCCGGCATAATAGGCGTTCTCATAGAGAATGGCGGTGAGCTGCGGGATATCCTGGCGGGCCCGGGCGAGAAGGCCCATCAGGCCGGAGGGCGGCGATTCCTCGCGCTCGATCAGCGTCGAGGCGCGCGACAGCTTCTTCTCGATGCGCTTGTCGGGGCTGATGACGTCAAGCGACGCCCGGTAGGGATAAGGGTCGGGAACCGGCTCTTCCTGCTTCTTGCCGAAGGGCCACCAATCGCGCAGTCCGGCGGCGGCCGGCATGGCCGGGCCAAAGGCGAGAACCGCAATGAGGGCTAGCAGAAGGGAATGTCGAATTGGTCCACACCCATACAAACGCGACATTCACTCTCTAGCGAGTCGACCCCAACCACCCTCTAGCGAGCATGCTCGCCTCAATCTTGCGGCAGAATCCGGCCTTTTCGAGGAAGGCCCCCGCAACTGCTTGTCGATACTAGGGAAACCTAGTCTTTCAGTGGTTAAAGATTCAAGACCGGGGTTGGCTCCGGCTTGCCGCGCTCAACATAAGAGGCGCGCAGAACAACGCCTGCACACCGCCGGCTTATATCATTCGCTACGCCGGCTGCCGCCCTAATCGTTGTCTTCCACCAGGCGCTGGGCGGGGTTGCCGCGCAGGCGCAGCAGCATCGGCAGCGAGAGGAAAATCACCGAGAGGATGAGGAAGGTCACCACGATCGGGTGATTGAGGAAGGACGCGATATTGCCCTGGCTCATCGACATCGATTGCCGGAAGGCCTCTTCCATCTTCGGGCCGAGAACGACGCCGAGGATAATCGGCGCCAGCGGGAAGTCGTAGCGGCGGAGGTAGTAGCCGATGACGCCGAAAGCGACGAGGAAGAGGAGCGTCAGCGTCAACCCGTCATCGAGATAGGTGCCGACGACGGCGAAGACGACGATCGTCACCAGCAGGACATGCATCGGCGTGCGCAGGATGCGGACGAAGATGCCGATCAGCGGGATGTTGAGGATGAGGAGCATGACGTTGCCGATATAGAGCGCGGCAATCAGGCCCCAGACGACATCGGGCCGCTCGATGAAGAGAAGCGGGCCGGGGTTGATGTTCAGCATCATCATGGCGCCGAGCATGATCGCCGTGGTCGAGGAGCCGGGGATGCCCAGCGCCAGCATCGGCACGAAGGCGCCGGCGCTGGCGGCATTGTTGGCCGCCTCGGGGCCTGCGAGGCCCTTGATCTCGCCCTTGCCGAAGCGCTCGGGATGGCGGCTGATCTGGCGCTCAAAGGAATAGGCGATGAAGGTCGCGACGCCGGCACCGGCACCGGGCAGGACGCCGATGACGAAGCCGATGATGCCGCCGCGGAAGATGGAGCCCATCGCCTCCATCACTTCCTTGAACTTGATGTAGATGCGGTGCTGGATGATCTCGCCGATCTCGTTCCGCTTCATCAGGCCGGCATTGATGATCACTTCGGAGAGAGCGAAGAGGCCGAGCGTGACGGCGAGAAACTGGATGCCGTCCCACATATATTCCGAGCCGAAGGTGAAGCGCTTGGCGCCCATCACGTCTTCGCCGATGGTGGCGACCATCAGGCCGAGGCACATGCCTATCAGCGCCTTGACGATCGACTTGCCGGCAAGCGCGGCGACGGCGCTGAGGCCGAAGAGATAAAGCGCGAAGTATTCCGGCGAGCCGAAGGCGAGCGCGGCATCGGCGATGACCGGGCCGATCAGCATCAGGCCGACGACGGCGATCGTGCCGGCGATATAGGAACCGATCGCGGCGATGCAGAGCGCCGTGCCGGCCCTGCCCTGCTTGGCCATCTCATGTCCGTCGAGGCAGGCGACCACCGCGGAGGTGTCGCCGGGGATGCGGAGCAGGATCGAGGTCGTCGAACCGCCATACATCGAGCCGGTGTAGGTGGCCGCCAGCATGATGATGGCGCCGATCGGATCGATCATCGACAGCACCGGCAACATAAGCGCGATGGCGCCGGCCGGGCCAATGCCCGGCAGCACGCCTACGACCGTGCCGAGAAATGCGCCGGCGAGTGAATAGAGGAGCAATTCCGGCTGGAGCGCGATGGCGAAGCCGTCGAGGAGAAGCGACCAGGTGTCCATGGCCTAGCCTCCCATCGCGCGGCGGAGATGCACGATGAAGGGCAGCAGGCTTTCGGTCCGGATGAACCAGCCCATGGGGATCTGGGCGAGCAGCGCGTAATAGAAGAGCGAAAAGAACGTGATCGACAGGGTGACGGCATAGATGAGCGACTCTACCCAGGACCGGCCGTAGACCAGCATCGCGATGAAGATGTAGATCACAGTCGCGAACAGGAAACCGATCGGCTCCAGAAGTAGTACGTAAAGGATGATCGGACCGACGGGAGCAAGGTTGGAGAGCTCGCCGCGAGCCGTCGAGGGGCCGCCCTCGGACGGTTCCGCGCTGCCGTTCGAGCGAAGCTGATAATAATAGATGGCGGACAGGATCAGCCCGAGAATGGCGATCAACTGCGGGAACAGCGAGGGACCGACAAAGTCGCTCATCATCGTCGGTATGAGATAGAAGCTCTGGTAGAGAAAGAGCGACATCAGCACCACGAAGCAGATGACGATGATGCTTTCGCCGCCGATCGCGCGCGGCGTCTTCGGTTCGCTGGTCACGGCTTGTCCCTCACGACGTCAGAAAAGTGAAAGTCGGCGCCGGCGGCAGGGTCTCCACCGCCGGCGATGACACAGTTACTTTATGAGGCCCATATCGGTCGCGACCTTGGTGAAGGTCTCGACTTCCTTGTCGAGCCGCGCCTCGAGTTCGGGGCCGCTCAACCACTGCGGGCTCATGCTGTTCAGGCGCATGTATTCCTTGAAGCTGTCCGACTCCGAGACCTTCTTCAGCGCGTCGACATAGAAGGCGACGGCTTCGTCCGGCACATCCTTCGAGGTCCACACGCCGCGATAGGAATCGAACACCTCGAAGGTGTAGCCGAGATCGGCAAGCGTCGGCACATCCGGGTATTCTTCGAGCTTCTGCGAGGATACGAGATAACGCATCTTGCCGGCCTTGACGAATTTGCCGGTGATCTCGGGCTGCGCGAAGATGTAGTCGATATGGCCGCCGAGGAGCTGGACGACGCCCTGGTCCTCGAAGGGCGTGTAGGTGACGTCGATCTTGAAGTAGTCCTCCATGATCTTCGAGACCATCGACGAGGTCGAGCCGAGGTCGCCGCCGCCGTGGATGACCTTGCCGGGATTGTCCTTCGCCGCCTTGAGCAGATCGTCGAACGTCTTGTAGGGCGAGTCGGCATTGACGGTAATCGCCTTCGGCGTGATCAGCAGCATGGCGATGCCGCGGAACAGCTTACGGTCGATATCGGAGCGGGCCAGGATCGGGTTCTGGATCTGGGTCGGCACCATCATCTGCAGCTTGTGCGGATTGCCGGCATTGTCCTTGCCGACATAGGTGCGCGCCTTGGCGCCCTGGGCGCCATCGACGATGGTCACCGTCACGCCCTCGGGGAAGAGGTCGAGCTCTTTGACAACCTTGGCGATGGCATCGGCGTTGGTCCAGGTGGACGACGTCGTGCCGGTGTGGCTGACGATCTCGACTTCCTCGGTCGGAACCCAGCCCTGCGCATGGCCGGTCGCGACCGATGCCGCAACCATCGAAGCTCCGATCACGATGCTGCGGATCGCACGATAATTCGTTCTCATGCACTTCCTCCTTTTGCGCCTTCCGGCGCTTTGTTTCCTTGAACTCCCGGCGTCTGGTTCTTGATTTTCTTGGCGGAGCGGCTTCTGCCGCCCCGCGATTTTCTCGCAAACCCGGCCGAGGGCCGGGATCGATCAGTTCGTCCGCTCGAGGATGTGAAGGCCGAGGCCCCAACGGTCGGACAGGTAGATCAGGCCGGTGTCCGTATCGACGAAGCAGTCATTGCTCTGCGGGCAAGGACGCTCGGCGTTGCCGGCCGGGATGTAGTAGGCGACCTCCTTCGGATCGAAAGGGTTCGACCAGTCGACGACGCGCAGGCCCGCATTGAACCAGCAGACATAGAGGAGGTCGTCGGCCTTCATGCCGTGCCAGAGATTGTGGGCGCCGTAGCGCGAACCGGTGCGGCACCACTTGGCGTCGCGCGGCCGCATCGTCTTCGGGTCGATGTCATGGGGCATGAAGGTCGAAATGAGCTGGGGAACCTGCAGGTTGCGCATGTCGTAGAAGCTGACATGGGCCGGCGGGTGGGCGCAGTCGACGACCACCGCTTCCTGCGCGACGACGGCGAATTCCGAACCCTCGGGCACCAGGAAGGTGTGGTTGGCGCCGGCCCAGCCATGCGTCTCATGCGGGCTATGCCGCCACACCATCTTGATGTTGCTGATGTCCCTTGCGTCAAGCAGGATGACGCCCGCATCCCACCAGGCGGCGGTCAGATAGTCGCCGAGCGGATGGGCTTCGTGGCAGCCGACCTGCATGATCTGCGGATCCCAGCTCGGCGTCTCACCCTTCATCTGGCCTTCCAGCCACCATTCGCCGACGAGCTGTGGATTGGACGGATCCTTCATGTCGTGGATCAGCAGGACGCGACCCGTGGCGCCGTCCTTGGCGCCCGAAGAATACATCAGCTTCCGCCGCGCGTCGTAGATCGGGCGGTGGATGCCGATGCCGTCGGTCTCGGCATAGCGGATGAATTTCGGGTTGACCGGATCGCTGGTGTCGAGGACGCGCAGGCCACCCTTCACCTCCGGATACTTGCCCTTCATCTCGGGCCGACGCTCGGAGTTGGTGATCACGATATCGGGGGTGATCTGCAGGACCTTGTGGGTGCGCGCCGCCTCGGTGTCGCGGAACTGGTTCAGGACCTTCGGCTTGCGCGGATCCTTCACGTCGAGGACGGTGATGCCGTCATTGCCGTTGATCCCGGATGCGGCGACGTAGCAGATGCCCTTGTTGACACGGATCTGGAAGGCGTCGCCCCAGCCGTTCAGGTCGCTGTGGCCGACGAGGCGAAGGCCCTTCGCCTCCTCCTTCCACGGCGTGGTCAGCTTGTTCGCGGCCTTGGCGTATTGATCCGCGCCGGCGGTCCACTCTCGAGCATAAGGCGGTCTGGACACTGTAAATCCTCTCTGATTTTTCGGTCGTTCGAACGGAAACGGGATAGGTCTCAGGGCTTCTTGCCCGGATAGAGAGATTCTATCTCCTTGGCCTCGGGCCGGATCTTATAGTCCTGGTGCAGCGTGCCGTCGCCGGCCGGGCTCTTCACCGCGAAGAAGGTGCAGGGGCCGTTGACGGGGCGGCTTCTGTGCCGGGTGTTGCGCGGCACGTGGACGAGCGTGCCCGGGCCGACGATGCGGTCCTCGTCGCCGAGGATGAAATGCATCTGGCCTTCGAGGATGAGCGTGAACTGCTCCTCGTTCGGATGCTCGTGGAGCGGAGGCCCCTCGCCTTCCGGCTTCATCACGATACCGACCTTCATCAGCTCGCCGGCAACGGACTTCACCTTGTGCAGCGGGTTCACGCCGCCATCTTCGACCTTCATCTTGTCGAGCGCATAGAAGGGCATCTCACTACTCCTCTTCGGACTGAATTGACGGCTTCCAGGTCAGGCCTCTTCCTGCTCGAGCTGGACCGGCTTGCCCTGCACGCGCAGGCGCTGAAGGATTAGCGGAATGGCCATCGCAAGCACGGCGAGGACCAGGAAGGTCGCGACGATCGGCCGCTCGATGACGACCAGGAAATCGCCGCGCGTGATGATCATCGACTGGCGGATGGCCTCTTCCATGCGACCACCCAGCACGAAGCCGAGGATGATCGGCGCCACCGGGTAGCCGTTGCGGCGCAGATAGAAGCCGAGCACGCCGAGGCCACAGAGCACATAGAGATCGAACATGCTCTGGCTCGACGAATAAACGCCGATGACGGAGATCACCATGATCAGCGGCAGCAGCAGGTACATCGGCAGATAGAGAAGCCGGACGAAGATGCCGACCATGGGCAGGTTGAGGATCAGCAGCATGACGTTGCCGATATAAAGTGCTGCGATCAGCCCCCAGACGACATCCGGCCGCTGCACGAAGAGGAGCGGGCCGGCCTGCACGTCGAGCGCCGCCAGGGCAATGAGCAGGATCGCGGTGGTGCCCGAACCCGGTATGCCGAGGGTCAGCATCGGCACGAGCGCACCGGCGCTCGACGCGTTGTTGGCCGATTCCGGCGCCGCGACGCCCTTGATCTCGCCCTTGCCGAAGCGCTCCGGATGCTTGCTGATCTGCATCTCGAAGGAATAGGAGAGGAAAGAGGCGATGCCGGCGCCGGCTCCCGGCAGCACGCCGACGATGAAGCCGATGATGCTGCCGCGGCCGATCGCGCCGAGGCTCTCGCGGATTTCGCTCATCTTGATGATGATCGAGTGCTTGATGATGTTGCGCGGTAGCTTCTCGAACGCATCGCGGGCGTTGAGGAGCACTTCCGAGATCGCGAAGATGCCGATGCTGACGGCAAGGAATTCGATGCCGGCCAGCATCTCCTGCGTCCCGAAAGTGTAGCGCGGCACGCCGGTGACGTCGGTGCCGATGGTCGCCAGCATCAGCCCGAGGCACATCGAGATGAGGCCCTTGATCAGGGAGGCGCCGGACAGGCTGACCACGGCCGAAAGGCCGAAGAGCATCAGCGCGAAATATTCGGGCGGCCCGAAGGCGAGCGCCGAATTGGCGATCAGCGGCGCGAACAGCATCAGGCCGACGACGCCGAGCGTGCCGGCGATGTAGGAGCCGATCGCGGCGATCGACAGCGCCGCGCCAGCCCGGCCCTGCTTGGCCATGGCGTGGCCGTCGAGGCAGGTGACCACCGAGGAGGTCTCGCCGGGCACGTTGAGGAGGATCGACGTCGTCGAGCCGCCATACATGGCGCCGGAGTAGAGCGCTGCCAGCATGATCAGCGCCGAGACCGGTTCCATGTTGAGGACGACCGGCAGCAGCAGCGCCATCGCACCGGTCGGGCCGATCCCCGGGAGCACGCCGACGACCGTGCCGAGAAAGGCGCCGATCAGCGCGAAGAAGAGATTGCTCGGTTCGAGGGCAATGGCGAAACCATGGCCGAGCAGCCCGATGACGTCACCCACGTGACGTCCACCATGACTGGATGTGGCTGGTCGGCAGGCGGACCTCGAGAAGATAAGCGAACAGGAAGACCGCAACTGCCGTGGCAAGCACCGCGTAGATCACCGGCCGCAGCCAGCCGGGACAACCGAGGAACTTGAAGGCGACCGCCAGGAAGATCGGAGTCGCGACCCTGAAGCCGACGACCGGCAGGCTGAGCACATAGAGAAGCAGCATGCCGATCGGCGCGAGCGCCACGAGGTCGAGCTCGAAAACGGTCTCCTCCTTCTTCTTCCTGGGCTGGAGCACGAAGAAGAGCGCGAGGCAGGCGCCGAAAATCCCGACCATGGTCGGGAAGAAGCCGGGGCCGACGACGTCGACCGCGAGGGCCGAGCGGATGCGGCTTCCCATCAGGCCGTAGGCTGCGAACAGGCAGAGGAAGAGGAGCGCGGCCACGCGATCCGCGCTCAGCCAGAGCTGGAGCTTGCGCATGGCCGCCGCCCTACTATCGGGCCTACTTCTTCAGGAGCCCCATCTTCTCGTCCATGGCGAGGTAGAGCGCCGCGGCCTTGGTGAAGAAGGCGTTGAGGTCGTCGCCGGCGATCCAGTTGTCGACCAGCGCGGCTTCATCCTTGTACTTCTTCCAGTCGTCGGTCTCGGTCGTCTTCTTGAGAAGGTCGACATAATAGGCCTTGGCGTCGTCGGAGATGCCGGGAGGCGCCACGACGATCAGGAAGCTGTCCGGCACGTCGACCGTGACGCCGAGCTCGGCGAAGGTCTTCACGTCGGGCTGTGAGACGATCTTCTGCGTGCTGGCCAAGATGCGCATCTGGCCGGCGGTCACATATTGCAGGGTCTCGGACGGATTCTCGGCCAGGAACTGGATGTGATTGCCGAGGAGCGCGGTCACCGCCTCGCCGCCGCCCTTGAAGGGCGTGTAGGGGAGTTCGGCGCCGATCGAATCCTGGAGGACGCGGCCGACGATCGACGAGGTGCCGCCGTAAGGTCCGCCGCCCTGCACGACCTTGCCGGGGTTGGCCTTGGCATCGTCGAAGAGATCCTGAAGCGTCTGATATTTCGAGGCCGCATTGACCAGGATGACGGTCGGCGCGGTCGCCACGAAGGCGATCGGCGTGAACTTGTCCCAGGTATATTGCGAGCCGGACATGATCCGTCTGGTTCAGCGTGCCCGGCGTATAGGCATAGAGCACATGCTCGCTGCCCTTATTCTCCTCCGCCACGAAGCGGCGGGCATTCTCACCGAGGGCGCCGGTGACATTCTCGTTGCCGACGAGCTGCGGGACCATCTTTTGCTTGGTCCAGATCTCGGCGAGCTTGCGCAGGAACAGGTCGTTGCCGGTGCCGGGGCTCGACTGCGAGACGAGCACGATGCGCTCGCTCGGCTCGAAGGCAGCCGCCGGGCCAGCCAGCGCGAGAGCGCCGACACTGGCGCAGAGTCCAAGCATGCAAAAAGAGCGTCGTGAGAAAATCATCTGAAGTCCTCCCCAGGCTGGCATTTTTGCCCAGCCATTTGTTTTTCGGCCGCGATCAGGCGATCGCGGTTCAGGTGTCGGGCGCGGCCGGCATTCAGCTTGCCGGCTGGTTTGGCGTTACGTCGCCGACGATTGCCCCGAGTATGGGCAGGGGGGTACCAAAATGAAAACGATTTAAACTCGGGGGTTCGATGAGTTTTCCTGAGGACAAGAGGCCCGTCCCGTTGCAAACTGCGCTCTTGGCAGGGGTGATCGAGCAGGAATTCTCATGACCAGGCAGCTTCCGCCGCTCAATGCCGTCAAGGCCTTCGAGGCCGCCGCACGGCATCTCAATTTCAACAAGGCGGCGACGGAGTTGTGCGTCACCCAAGGCGCCATCTCCCGCCAGATCAAGATCCTCGAGGAACATCTGGGCACCGCACTGTTCCACCGCCGCCCGCGCTCGATCGAGCTGACCGATGCGGGCAGCCTTCTCCTGCCTTCGGTGCGCAGCGCCTTCGACGAGCTCGAATCGGCCTCGCGGCGCCTGCTCGGTCTCGAGCGGAGCCGCGTCCTGACGATCAGTTCCACGCCGAGCTTCGCGCTGAAATGGCTCTATCCCCGCCTCTTCCGCTTTAACCAGATCGAGCCGGACATCGAAGTGCGGACACTCAATGTCGTCCGGACGGTCGATTTTTCGCATGAAGACCTCGACGTTGCCATTCGCGTCGGCCGGCCCGACCCGGACGGCTCCGGCGGCCTGCTCTTCAACATGACATCTACGGACGCCTTGCATGGCATACGGGCCGCGCGGCTGATGGACGACTGTCCCGTGCCGGTCTGTTCGCCGGCCTTCTTCCACCGCCACCGGCCGTTCCGTTCCCTTGCCGGCATCGACGAGAGCCTCCTGATCCACATGGCGTCGCGGCCCGACGCATGGGCCAACTGGTACCGCGCCGAGGGCCATCCGGCACCGGTGGTGCGCAAGCAGGTCTACGGGCATTTCTTTCTCGGCGTCGAGGCAGCCTTGCGCGGCCACGGCATCGCGCTGGTGCCGCTCGTGCACGTCCGGGAGGATATCACCGCCGGGCGCCTCGTCATGCCCTTCGCCAGGAAGCCGGAAAGTGCCGAGGCGTATTATCTCCTCTGCCGGGCGCGGCAATGGACCTCGCCGAAGATCGTCGCTTTCCGGCAATGGATCACGGCCGAGGCCGACCAATGGAATGCCGAGGCCGCGCTGGAGGGCGGCCGCGCATCGGACGAGCATGCGCTGCAGATTGCAGCGGCGGCGGGCTGAGCCGCGGGCTGGCCGCGGCGGCCAATTGCGCAGGCCTCAGGCTTAGCCGTGCCGGCTTCGATCCTGAACAGCCTGGCGGCGCGATGCAGCCGGTTACCGGCCTCGCCTATGGCATCGTTTTTTCCGCGTCGATCTCCTGCTGCCGCATCGGCATGGAGTCGATCAGCGCGAAGAGCGGCGCCATGGCGACGGGTGTCTGCGATGTCAGCTTGATCCCGCCATCCTTGCCGACCAGGACGACGCGAAAATCGCCGTTGCTCACATCGGCAAAGGCGCGGAGGTCCGCAGCAATCTCTTGACAGGCGGGACCGGTAAGGGTCGCGACCCGATCACCGATGATTTCGACGACCACCATGTCGCGCTCTACGATGCCGGTCCTGCCGGCGTCGAGATTCTGCCGCTGCATCGCCAGCTCGCCGCTTTCGTCCGGTGAGAAGACCAGCAGCGGCCGCGCTTTCCAAAGATATTGCTTCATGGCGTTCTACCGGAATTCGACCGGGACGCCCTTCTCGACGAGTGCGGCGAGTTCCTCGACATCCCAATTGGTCAGGCGGATACAGCCATGCGAGCGGGTTTTGTCGATCCTGGAAGGTTCCGGCGTCCCATGGATGCCGTAAGTCGGCTCGGTCAGGTCGATCCAGGTCGTGCCGATCGGATTGTTCGGGCCGGGAGGCAGCTTCAGCTTGCCGGTATTGTCGCCCTGCTTAAAGTTGAGCTTCGGGTTGTAATAATAAGCGGCTTTGCGGGCGATGCCGTTGACCGCATGCGTGCCCGACGGTGACGGCAGGTCGTCGCTGCCGATGGTCGCGGGATAGGCGACGACCAGCTTGCCCTCGGCGTCGTAGCCACGAATCTGAGCATTCTCCTTGTCGGCGATGATCGACGCGACCGGCGTCTTGACTACGAAGCCACTGGCGCCGGCGACGACGATGCGGGTGCCGGCCACATTGAAGTCGACACCGGGATTGAGCTTCGCCAGCAGGTCGACATCCATGTGGAAGCGCTCGCCGAACATCTCGACAGGTCCCGAATAGGAAAGCGCGTCAAGCTTCGCCATCTCGCTGTAGTCGCTCGGCATCGACGGCACGAACGGGCCATCGACATCGTCCGGGCTGATCTCATATTCGACGAGAACCGGCGTATCGCGCGGCAGGCGTTGCCAGATCTCGGCGTCGAGTATGCCGTCGACCGGCAGGCCGATCAGGGTCTCGACGCCGGCCAGTGCCTTCGCGACATTGCGGCCATTCATGCCGTCGATGATGCCCGGCGACATGCCGGCCTGGTCGAGGAGGATCTGCAGCTTCAAGGTCAGCACGCTGAAGCCGTCGGGCAGCGGACCGCCCGTATATTCGACGGCGATGACGTCGGCGGGATTGACACTGACGATCTCGGACAGCGGTGGTGCTTCAACCGCTCCGGCGGTCGGCGGCGCGCCGCTCGGGGGAGGCGCAAGCGTCGGCGGAGCCACCGGTTGGGCGGTGGGCGGCGGCAGTGTCGGGGGCACCTCCGCAGGCGGCAGTGCCTGCGTCGGAGGCAGAACCTCCCCGGCCGGCGGTATCGCACCCGGTGGCGTCATAGGCGCCGGCATGACCGGCGGCTGGGCAGCGAGAAGCTCGTCGATCGTATCGCCGACCGGCTCGGGCGGTACCGGCGCTGCCGCCTGGCCGAGCGCTGCCGCTGGCAAAAAGAGACAAGAAACGAGGAGGAGTGAACGGAGGGGGTGATTCAACATCCCGCTCTAACGCGCTGACCTTCAAAAGAGTTCACGGCTTATTCGCGTCGACAGTGTCGCGGGGCTCCGCGCAGGCTTGCGTCAGCGAAGATAGCCCCAGCCGGCCCAGGCCAGCAGGAACAAGATCAGGCCGATGGCCATGGCATAAACGAAGACGTCGACCGAGAAGCCGGAGCGTTCCTTTTCTACCGGCTCATGCCGTTCAGCCGCGGCCGGACCTGGTGTTAAAACGCGGTCGCTCGCGTCGACCGGCACGATCGACGGTGCTTCGGCAGCGGGCAAAACCACGGGCTGTAGGCCGAGAATTGTCGCCGTTCCCCGGTTCGGCAGAAGGAGTTCGGGATCGAGATCGATCGAAATGCCGTGCTCTTCGAGAAGGATGACCAGGCCGGCGAGATCCTCGGTGGTCATCGAGTCGATCGGCATCTCCTGCTTGATATCGTCGATATCGAGGCTGCCCTTGCGGCGGCCGAGTTCCACAAGGCGATCGAACTCGTTATCGGGAATCATCCGGCAATCCTCGCGCGCCGCCGAGGCCAGAGACCTTAGCCGCCGCGGCGCGTCAACGGAATGGCTTAAGCGTTTGAACTGCCGGGCGAAACGGCATGACCTCCGGTTTGGTGCCGGCTGCCCACGTCCGCTCCTGGCGGGCGAGGATGGCGCTGGCGCGTGCGATCAGCTCGCGGCGCGGCACATCGGGACTACCCTCGGCCAGCCAAAGCCGATGGGCGAGCTCTCTCAGCCGATCGGTATCGTCAACCATCGCGGCAACCTCCTCCCGGCGCACGGCGACCTCGCTTCTGCGGGGTCTTATTGTTCCGAAGAAAAGCAAGCTTCGTTCCAACCGAACGCCAGCTTGTTTCCTGTAAACGCCGACCGGATATTTCGGTTCCTACGGGTGAGGACGGTGCGTCACTTTTGACCGTCCTCTTGCACGAAGGCCGCGCCCTTCTCGCCGATCATGATGGTCGGCGAATTGGTGTTTCCCGAGGTGATCCGCGGCATGGCGGAGGCATCGACGACACGAAGCCCGTCGATTCCGCGGACCCGCAGGCGTTCATCGAGAACCGCCAGCCGGTCGCCGTCCGGCCCCATGCGCGCCGTTCCGACCGGATGAAAGATAGTCGTGCCGATCTCGCCGGCGGCCCGGAGCAGATCCTCGTCCGAGGTGAGATGCGGGCCCGGCCGGTATTCCTCCGGCCGGAACCGCGCCAGCGGCTTTTGTCCGACGATCCGCCTTGTGAGGCGCAGCGCATCGGCCGCGACGCGCTGGTCCTCCTCGGTCGACAGGTAGTTCGGCCGGATTGCGGGCGTCTCGGAGGCCTCGCCGCTCCGGATATGGATATTGCCGCGGCTGGTCGGGCGAAGGTTGCAGACGCTTGCCGTGAAAGCGGCGAAGGGATGCAGCCCGTCGCCCCAGCGGTCGAGCGACAGCGGCTGGAAATGATACTGGAGATTGGCCGTCTCGTAGTCTTCCGAGGATTTCGCGAAGGCGCCGAGCTGTGACGGCGCCATGGTCAGCGGCCCCTTGCGGAAGAGGGCATAGCTCAAGCCGACGCCCATCCGCCGCAGCAGGTTGGCGTAATCGGTGTTGAGCGTGCGCACGCCCGAGACCTTGAAGACCGATCGCAATTGCAGGTGATCCTGCAGATTCTCGCCGACGCCTGGGGAATGATGCACGACCGGGATGCCAAGCCCCTGCAACCGCTCGCCGTCGCCGATGCCGGACAGCTCGAGAATTTTGGGCGAGGCGACGGCGCCGGCGGAGAGCAGTATTTCTCCGCCGCAGCGCACGATGGCGCGGTTGCCGTTCTGGACATATTCGACGCCGACGGCGCGCCTGCCTTCGAAGACGATCCTTTCGACCTGGACGCCGGTCTCGAGCCGCAGATTGGGCCGGCCGAGCACCGGCTTCAGGAAGCCGCGCGCCGCGCTCCAGCGCAAGCCCCTCCTCTGGTTGACCTGGAAATAGGCGGTGCCGTCATTGCGGCCGGTGTTGAAATCGGTAATCCGCGCGATGCCGGCGGCCTCGGCTGCATTGCGCACGGCATCGAGGATGTCCCAGCGGATGCGCGGATGCTCGACCCGCCACTCGCCGCCTTGCCCGTGAAATTCGCCGGCGCCGTCGGCATGGTCCTCATGCTTGAGAAAATAGGGGAGGACATCGTCCCACGCCCAGCCGCGAAGGCCGAGCTGGCGCCAGCCGTCATAGTCGGCGGCCTGTCCGCGCATATAGATCATGCCGTTGATGGCCGACGACCCGCCGACCACCTTGCCGCGCGGATAGGCAAGGCTGCGGCCGTTCAAGGCGGTCTCGGCCTCGGTCTGAAACATCCAGTCGGCCCGGGGATTGCCGATCGCGAAGAGATAGCCGGCAGGGATGTGGAACCAGATCCAGTTGTCGCGGCCACCCGCCTCCAGCACGAGAACCTTGCGATGCGGATCGGCCGAGAGGCGATTGGCAAGCACGCATCCGGCCGAGCCGGCGCCGACGACGATATAGTCATAGTCCTCGGTCATGCGGGGCGATCTCTGCGGGGCGAAGCGGCGGCGGACGCCCGCGATGGTAGCGTCTGAGGCGCCGCAATCCAATCAAGCCAAGGCCCGACTCTTGCAAAGCATTCCGTCGCTTTGACGGAGACATTTCATGTGGCGCGAGATACCGGCCGATGATCGCATCGAAATCGCCATCGGCGGACACAAGGTCGTCGCCTATTCCTTCGGCAAATCCGACGAGGTCGTCTTCTGCCTGAACGGCGGGCCGGGGCTGCCCTGCGATTACCTGCGCGACTCGCATTCCTGTCTCGTCGACCAAGGGTACCGGGTCGTCGCCTTCGACCAGCTCGGCACCGGCGCCTCCGACCGGCCGACCGATCCAGCGCTGTGGACGATCAGCCGCTATGTCGAGGAGACCGAGACCGTGCGGAAGGCGCTTGGCCTTGGAAGGGTGCATCTCCTCGGCCATTCCTGGGGCGGATGGCTCGCCATCGACTATGCCCTCGCCTATCCGGAAGCGCTGAAGACGCTGGTCCTCGAGGACACCGCCGCCGACCTGCCGCATCTGGCGGCGGAACTCGGCCGCCTGCGGTCGGCGCTCGGGCCGGAGACGGTGGCGATGATGATCGCCCATGAGGCGGACGGCACGCTCGACCATCCCGAATATCAGGCGGCGATCACCCTCCTGAACTACCGCCATGTCTGCCGGCTCAAGAAATGGCCGGCGCCGCTCGACCGCTCGCTGAACGACTGGAACATGGGCCCTTACGGCACGATGCAGGGGCCGAACGAGTTCCTCTATGTCGGCAACCTCAAGGACTGGGACCGCACGGGCGACCTTCACCGGATCACGGTGCCGGTGCTGATCACCACCGGCCTCCATGACGAGATCACGCCGGCCTGCGCCGCGCAGATGAAGCGCGGCATGCCCCAGGCGGAACTGCATGTCTTCCCGAATTCGAGCCACATGCCTTTCTATGAGGAGCCGCACATCTACTATCCGCTATTGCGGGATTTCCTCGAACGGCACAGGCTGGCCTAGCCGCTCCTCGCAAATCGCATCAGGAAACCGACGGACTGCCGATGCTCTATCAGGACGCCTTCTTGCAGAGACTGGAAGCCGGGCTGCGCGACAACCTCCCGAAATGGGGGCTGCCCGCCACGGCACCGCTTCGCCTGCTGACGATCTCGGAGAACGCCACCTATCTCGCCGAGGACGCGGCGGGTGGGCGCCGCATCGTCTTCCGCGTCCACCGGCCGGACTATCACAGCAAAGCCGAAATCCTCTCCGAACTCGCCTGGGTGAAGGCGCTGCTTGAAGCAGGCGTGGTCGAGACGCCGCGCGGCATTCCCGCGACGAATGGCGATCTGCTCTGCGCCTTCCCCGATGCCGGGACTCAGCGCTATGTGGTCGCCTTCGAGTTCATGTCGGGGAAGGAACCCGACGCCTCCGACGATCTCGTCAAATGGTACCGCAAGCTCGGCGGCATCAATGCCCGCCTGCATCGGCACAGTCGAGGCTGGCGGGCACCGGCCGGCTTCGCACGCAAGCTCTGGGACTTCGACACGATCATCGGTGCTGCGTCGCATTGGGGCGACTGGCGCGACGGACTCGGCCTGAAAGTCGACGGCGCCGCGATCCTCGAACGGACGGCGGCCCTGCTGCGCAGGCAGACCGATGAGCTCGGCAAGGAACCGGATCAGTTCGGCCTCATTCATTGCGACATGCGCCTCGCCAATCTACTCGTCGACGGCGAGCGTCTGGCGGTGATCGACTTCGACGATTGCGGCCTCTCCTGGTTCGGCTACGATTTCGCCGCGTCGGTCAGCTTCCTGGAGCATGAGGCGTATATCGGAGAGCTGATGGACGCCTGGGCGGAGGGCTATCGAACGGTCGAGCCGCTGGCGGCGGAGCAGGCCGCGGCACTGCCGATCTTCGTCATGCTGCGGCGGATGCAGCTCACCGCCTGGATCGCCTCGCATTCGGAGACGCCGACGGCGCAGTCGATGGGCGAGCCCTACACTGACGGCACCATCGCGCTGGCCGAGCGCCATCTCGGCCAATATATTTGAGGGGCTCATGACAGAGGCCACCGAAATCCTGGCGCTGAACCGCTTCGATCCGGCGAGCGCCAACCATCTTGCCCCGGAGATCGAAGCGCTGGTGGCGCGGCGCGCGGCGACCTTCGGCGCGTCCTCGGTCCTCGTCTATGAGGAACCCATCGACATGGTGCGCGCCGAGGGCGTCTTCATGTTCGATTCCGCCGGCCGCCGCTATCTCGACGTCTACAACAACGTGCCCTCGGTCGGGCATTGCCATCCGCGCGTCGTCGCCGCCATCGCGGAGCAGGCGGCGAAGCTCAACACCAACACGCGCTATCTTTACGAGATCGTTCACCGCTATGCTGAACGGCTGCTGGCGACCTTTCCGGCCGGCCTGTCGAACGTCGTCTTCACCTGCACCGGCAGCGAGAGCAACGACTTGGCGCTGCGGCTCGCCAAAAGCTTTTCCGGCGGCGACGGCTTCATCGTCACGGCGACCGCCTATCACGGCAACACGGCGGCAGTCACCGATGTGTCGCCCTCCTCCTTCAAGTCGCGGATCGTGCCGCCGCATGTCCGCGCCATTCCGGCGCCCGACCTTTATTCGGAGCCGGTGACCGATCCCGGCGCGCATTTCGCGGCGAATGTCCGAAGCGCCATCGCCGATCTGGAAAAGAGCGGCCACCGCCTTGCCGGGCTGCTAGTCGACTCGATCTTTTCCAGCGACGGCGTCCATGCCGATCCGCCGGGCTTCCTCAAACCGGCAGTCGAGGCCGTGCATGAAGCCGGCGGTGTTTTCATCTCCGACGAGGTCCAGCCCGGCTTCGGCCGTTCGGGCATGATGTGGGGCTTCGAGCGGCACGGAATCGTCCCCGACATCGTCACGCTCGGCAAGCCGATGGGCAACGGCTTTCCGATGGGTGGCGTCGTCACGCGGCCGGACATCCTGACGCGCTTCTGCGAGGAGACGGCTTATTTCAACACATTCGGCGGCAACCCGGTCGCAGCCGCTGCCGGCCTCGCCGTGCTCGACGTGATCGCCGAGGAAGGGCTGATCGCCAATGCCGCGCATACCGGCGATTATCTGCGGCGCGGCCTTCGCGAGATGTCGAACCGCTATCCGGCGATCGGCGACGTGCGCGGCGCCGGGCTTTTCACCGGACTCGAATTCAGCCTGCCGGAAAGCCGTGCGCCGGACGCGGCAACGGCCAAATATGCGATCAACGCGCTGAAGGATCGCGGCGTGCTGATCGGCGCCGCCGGCGCCTATGCCAACACGCTGAAAATCCGGCCGCCGCTCTGCTTCTCGCGGGAAAATGCGGATACGTTCCTGGACGCGATGGACGTCGTCCTCGCCGCGCACTGACGCTACCCTCTCCCAGAGGGAGAGGGCTTCGAGCCTTAGGAGCGAAGCGAGTTAGGCGAGAAGGGTGAGGGGTTGAAGCCTCTCAGTATCGCTCGAACTGTTCGCTGCGGGAGCAAATAACACGCGCTTGAACCCCTCACCCCGGCCCGCTAAGTCGCTATGCTCCTAAGCGCGCCGGCCCTCTCCCCATGGGAGAGGGTAAGCAGGCCCACCCTACAATTCACCCCATCGCTTCCAGCGCCCCCAACGACTCCGGCAGTACCTGGCCGCCGTCGATGACGATCGACTGGCCGGTGACGTAGCCGGCTTCCTCCGAGGCGAAATAGAGGGCCGCATTGGCGATGTCGTCGACGGAGCCGAGGCGCTTCATCGGGATCGAGGCTTCCATCTTGGCGATGTAGTCGGCGCCCAGCGCATCCATGCCTTCCGTGAAGATATTGCCGGGCATGACGGCGTTGACCGTGATGTTCCACGGCGCGAGCTCGATCGCCGCGGTGCGCATGAAGCCGAGCTGGCCGGCCTTGCTCGCCCCGTAATGCGACCAGCCGGGGTAGCCGGTCATCGGCCCTGTGATCGAGGAGGTCAGAATGATGCGGCCGGTCTTCTGCGCCTTCATGGCAGGCAGCACGGCGGTGACGCTGAGGAACGAGCCCTTGAGGTTGGTGGCGATGACGCGGTCGAACTCGGCCGCCGTCATGTCGCCGAGCTTCGCCGCCGGGAAGATGCCGGCATTGGCGCAGAGCACGTCGATGCTGCCGTAGCGGTCGAGCGCCGCCTGGGCCATCGCCTCGCTGGACTCCTGGTCGGCAACATCCGCCGTGAAGGCCGAGGCGTTGGAGCCGATCTCGGCGGCGACCTTTTCGGCCTCTTCAATATTGCGCGAGACGACGAGGACATTCAGCCTGGCCTTGCCGAAGCGCCGGGCGATGCCCCGGCCGATGCCCTTGCTGCCGCCGGTGACGATGACCGTGCGGCCTTCCAGTGACTTCAGCATGTCCACCCTCGGTTTCGACGAATAGCTGACGGAAGGCGTTGCAGGGTTCGTGCCGCCACCGGCGACGCCGCCTCAGCGCTTGGTGAGTTGTTCGCGAAGCCGCGCTTCCTGCTCGACAACGTCGGGCGTCAGCGCCTCGCCGAAATCGGCGGCTTCGTAGAACGGCCGGATCTCGATCTCGCTCGGCCCGGGCATCGGGTTGGGGCAGCGCTTCACCCATGCGAGCGCCTCGTCCATGTCCTTGACCTGCCAGACCCAGTAGCCGGCGATCAGTTCCTTGGTCTCGGTGAAAGGCCCGTCGATGACGCTTCGCTTCTTCCCGTCGAAGGCGACGCGCTTGCCCTGCGAGGATGGCTTCAGTCCGTCGCCGTCGAGCATGATCCCGGCCTTGACCAGCTCCTCGTTGAAGTTGCCCATGGCCCTGAACTCCTCGGCGGTCGGCAGGATGCCCGTCTCGCTGTCCTTGGTCGCCTTCACGATCACCATCACACGCATTGTCTCGTCTCCTTGCTTGGCAGGGGCCGCGATGGCCTCCATGCCTTGACGACGAAGGACGGGGAGCCGGATCGACATCTCCGGCGGATTTTTTCGCCCGTCCCGGAAATATAGGCAATCCGCTGACCATTATTGCGGCAGGGCAGCAAGGCCCGCTGCCTAGCCCTCCGGCATCGGGAAACGGCGGAGCGCCAGGCCTCGCCCGACCGCGACTGGCACGTTCTAAGGACACTCGCAGCGATAACCGCTACGGTTCTTTGGGGATACGGGGCTTGATCGCATAGTTCCAGTCGGGATGGAACGCGTCGCCCACGATGTCGAGAAGCTTCATCTCGGCTTTCTTGATTCGGATGCCCTTCTGGTAGGTGCGC
>CAMCWB010000006.1 GCA_945882315.1 Bauldia litoralis
TCTTGCTCACGATAATGAGCGCCCCGTGCCCGGCGGCACGGACCTCGTTAGCGGCGAACAAGCGCTGTCCCCGCTCGTCGAGCTTGCAGCCCAGCGTTTCCCAGCGCAGTCTGATGCCGTCCCCGTCGATCATGCCGACGGCACTTACATCCGTTCGCGCCGCACCGGAATCCGCCCGAGTCGATTCGCCGCACGCCCAAGGATCACGATTCACTTATCGTTGCAGGTGTCCTAAAGCGATGCTTGACGCTGGAGCAACGCACCTCCTATTCCGCTCATCCCGACGAGCGGGAATGAGCGGGGTGCGGTCAGACGACCTCCACTGACCCGCTTTGGACGCCCTGACAACCAATAACAACCAGGAAGCCCTGCCTATGATCATCGACATGCACTCGCACACGGTTCCGAACGCCATCAAGCGGGTCGGTGCCGACGAGTTCAACTGGCATGGCGTCAAGCTCCAGGCCGATCCGGAGGGCGGGCTCCGCTTCCACGTCGCCAATCACAAGGGCAGGCTGCCCTGGAGGAATTTCCGCGCCACGCCCGAGGACCGCATCAAGCTCCTCGACGATTTCGGCATCGACTTCCAGCTCCTGTCGATGAGCCCGGCGCTCTGGCAGTTCAAGTCCGACCCCGCCGACGGCCTCGCCGCGGCACGCGAATTCAACAACGATATCGCCGAGATCGCCCGCACCTACCCGACGCGCTTCGGCGGCTTCGCCTGGCTGCCGCTGCAGGACCCGAAAGCCTCGGTCGACGAGCTCGCCCGCGCCGTCAACGACCTCGGCATGGTCGGCGCCTCGGTCGCGACCCACGTCAACGGCGAGAACTGGGACAGCGAAAAGCTGTTCCCGATCCTCAAGGCAGCGCATGACCTCGACGCCATCGTCTTCTTCCATCCGGCCCAAGTCCGCGTCCGCGACCTCATCCCGAAATTCCATCTCCGCAACATGATCGGCAATCCGTGGGAGATCACCGCGGCGGCCGGCTCGCTGGTCTTCGGCGGCGTCCTCGACAAGCTGCCGAACCTCAAGGTCGTGCTCTGCCACGGCGGCGGTTACACGCCGCTGGCGATGGGCCGCATGGATCACGGCCACGCCGTCCGCGCCGAGGCCAAGGAGTTCATCAGGCAGACGCCGTCGGATTACCTCAAGGCCTTCTACTACGACACCATCACCCACAGCGTGCCGGGCCTCGAATTCCTCATCGAGCAGGTCGGCGAGGACAAGATCGTGCTGGGCACCGACTATCCCGCCGACATGGGCTCGGCCGATCCGGTCGGCTGGGTCGAGAGCATCGGCAGCCTAGGCGCGGCTACCCGCAAGAAGATCCTCGGCGACAATATGAGCGCGCTGCTCGGCAAGACGAAATAACGGCCCGCGGCATCACCGCGGAAGCTCGCCAATCGGGGGGAACATGGACAAGGGCATCTGGGCGACCTGGTACGATCTCGACGAAGCCGGCCGCGACAAATTCCTGGCCTGGCTGCACGGCACCTGGCTCCCCGCTTTGGCGCGGGACGGCCGCTACAACTGGGTGGCCCACTACCGCGACCAGGCGGCGGTGAAGTCGGAGACCGGCGTCGCCGGCCCGATGGAGCAGGCGGACAAGGACGAGGGCATTCCGGTCGGCCGCCAGTTCCTGCTCCTCGTCGGCGCCGATTCCCCGCATGTCTTCCTCGATCCGCTGGTCCTCGACGGCAGCGACGGCGCCGATGTCGGCATGCTGGGGCTGCGCCGCAATGTCCGCCACACGGTCTTCGTCGAGGAGGCGAGCGTCGAGGGCCCGGATTCGCCCGGCGAGGTTGCCAGGACCGCGCCGTCGCCCGCCATCCGCCTCGGCTGCTTCCGCATGCGTGATCCCGACGGCGAGTTCGAGAGCGGCCGCTGGTATGCCCAGAGCCGCCTGCCTTACATGGGCAAGGTCGAAGGCTGCGTCCGCGCCCGCAAGCTGATCTCGGTCGCCGGCTGGGCCAAGCACGCGATCCTCTACGAGTTCACCTCGCCGGAGGCCCGCCGCAGCATCTGGAACGAGATGCGCGCCACCCGCGACGCCGATCCGGAAGGCTACTGGTCGATCGGCCCCAAGACCGTCCACGCGCCGGGCTCGCCGACGCTTGGCGAACGCACCTGGCCGCCGATTTGACCCGTAGGGCGGGTTAGCCGAAGGCGTAACCCGCCGCCCAACTGGCACCCCTCGACGAAACGCAATCGCCCGCTATGCTGACGGTCCCCTTCCGCGACCAAAATGCAGGCAAGAGCGATGGAATTTCTACGGATTAAGGCCGGACCGTTCAGCTACGAGGCCCGTTTCGAGCTGGAAAAAGCGCCGAAGACCTGCGCCGCCTTCATGAAGGTCCTGCCCTATCGCGAGCGCATCATCCATGTCCGCTGGAGCGGCGAGGGCTGCTGGATTCCGCTGGGCGAGACCAAGTTCGGCGTCGATTACGAGAACCACACCAGCTATCCGTCCCCCGGCCAGTTCATCCTCTATCCAGGCGGCATCAGCGAGACCGAGATCCTGCTGGCCTATGGCGGCGTCCATTTCGCCAGCAAGCTGGGCCAGCTCGCCGGCAATCATTTCCTGACGATCACGAAGGGCAGCGAGACCCTCGCCGATCTCGGCAAGCTGGTGCTCTGGGAAGGCGCCCAGCCGATCGTCTTCGAAGCACTCTGACCCGACCATCAAGGGCGGCCGCCAAGGCCGCCCGTCATAATCGAGGAAACGCACATCATGGCGCGCATCACCTATGGCGACGAACGAGACTCCGAGATCGGCGCGCTTGCCGACAAGATCCGCAAGGAGCGCGGCGGCAAGGTCCTCAACCTCTACAAGATGCTGCTCAACAGCCCGCCCGTCGCCGAGGGCTGGCTGAACCTTCTCACCGCCATCCGCCAGAAGGCGGAGCTGTCGGGCAAGATCCGCGAACTCGTCATCCTGCGCATCGCGGTGCTGAACGGCGCCGACTATGAATACAAGGCGCATATCCCCTTCGCGCTCAAGGAAGGCGTCAGCCAGAAGCAGATCGACGACCTGCCGCACTGGACGATCTCCAGTGCCTTCGATGCCACCGAGCGCGGCGTGCTCGCCTATACCGACGCCATGACCCGCGACATCCAGGTTCCGGACGCGGTCTTCGCGGCGATCAAGGGCGCCTTCAATCCGCGCGAGATGACCGAGCTGACGGCAACCGTCGCCGCCTACAATCTCGTGTCGCGCTTCCTCGAGGCGCTCCAGGTCGATCACGAACATTAGCAGTGTCAGGAAAAGTGGGAGCCGGTTTTCCGTCCGACATTGCGCAAACAAAAAAGCTTTGAGCCGCTGGCGGCGAGGGGGAACATCATGACTGAAGCACAGAAGCCGATCCGGCGCGTCCTCACGGCCGTCGATGGCAACGGCCGTTCCTTCGTCGCCAAGGACGGGCCGGCCAATTCCAGGACGCCGGCGATGGGTTCGGGCCGCCGCTACACCGACCTGTGGATATGGGAGAAGGCGCCGCTGTCGCTCTCCGATCCGGCCGACGGCAGCGACCTGACCTATGTCTTCCCCGGCCCGGCCGGAGGCGGCCATGTCCGCGTCGTCCAGGCTAACCGGCCGGCGCCCGATCTCGACCTCAAGAAGGATGCCGAATTCATTGCCCCGCATGACCCGAAGGTCGTCATGCCCTCCGGCCGCATGTGGGATCGCGGCGGCAACAACGCCTTCACCTCGCCGATGCACAAGACCCAGACGGTCGACTACGGCATCCTGCTCGCCGGCGAACGCATCCTCGTCCTCGACGATGGCGACCTGCGGATGCGCCCCGGCGACGTCGTCATCCAGGTCGGGGCCTTCCACGCCTGGGCGAGCCCGCGCCTCTCCGGGCTGATGGCCTTCGACATGATCGGCGCCGAATTCGTCGATGGCGCCGCCGGCCTCGGCCAGGGCGGCGACCTGCCGCTCGGCGTGCCGCCGGGCTGGACGCCGCCGCCGGGCGTCGAGCCGGTCCGCCGCATCGTCACCATCGACCGCAAGCCCGGCGTGTCGAGCGTCGTCAGCGACGGCCCGGCGCCCGATATTCGGCTCGATCCGGCCCGTCCCGGCTTCGCCTCGACGCGCCTCTGGGTCACCGACCGGACGCCGGCCCGCATCGTCTTCGAGACCCTGCAACTGCCGCACACCATCGAGCCGCCGAAGAACGGCTCGGTCATGCGCGTCATCAACGTGCCGCCCGACAAGGGCTGGCAGGGCAAGGTCGGCGAGACGGAGGTGAAAGCCTGGTTCGCCGCGATGGGCTCGCCCGGCGCCTCGACCTGGTCGGCGAACGCCAGGCATCCCTACATGCAGAAGACGAAGAGCTTCGATTTCTGCTTCGTCCTCTCGGGCGAGGTCGTGCTGGTCCTCGACGACAGCGAGGTGACGCTCACCGCCGGCGACACCGTCGTCAACCGCGGCGGCAACCACGCCTGGAGCAACCGCTCCGACGCACCGGCCCGCGTCTATGTCGCCTCGCATGATGCGGCGTAAGGCGTGACCCTCTCCCACAGGAGACCTTTGCGGAACGGTTGGTCCTCCCTTGCGAAGCGGGGAGGGGGACCGCCGATAGGCGGTGGAGGGGGCGGCCACAAACTCTGAAGCAATTCTCGGACGGGCCTTACTTCGCTGCCAACCCCTCCGCGGCGCTAAATAGCGTTATCTACGGCGCTGCACTGTGGGCAGCGCCGGGACAAGGCACGATCGTTCGAGTTTCCTGTCCGTCGATGAAGGAGGTCGTCGTTTTGCCTTCCCAATCCTTTTGACGGAGCAAAATCACCCTGCCCGAGCCTCCTCCCATGTCTCCACGACAAACAAAGTCATATAGTGTCGCGTCCAAGTCTCTGATGAGTATTGGGTTCGTCAATTGACAAGTCACTTCGCAGAAGTCGATCGAGTCGCCGTTGAACGGTAAGAACCGTTCCTGGCATCCATCCTCGACGTTATCGAGGCATAGGCCCGAAAAATCCTCCGCTGCGCTTCCACCGACGCTGGACAGAAGTCCAGCCATCAGCACCACTGCTGTTGCACATCGAGATTTCGCTTGCACTGCTATCCCCCCGCTGCCTTAGGCTGACAGGCGTGCTTGCCAGAGAAGTCAACGAAACATAGCTGGTATTCTAAATAATCTTCGCTTCCCGCATCCGGTCGATCTCGTCCCGGCTCACCCCGAGCTCCGCCAGGATCTCGTTGGAATGCTCGCCAGGGTCCGGCGTGTGCAGGCGGAAGGTTTCCGGCTGCGGCGCCGCCGAGAGCGTGATCGGCTGGCCGACCATGCCGAGCCGGCCCGCCTTGGGATGGTCGGTGTAGTGAACGACGTTCAGGTGCTTCACCTGCGGGTCCTCGAAGACCTGGTCGATCGAGTTGACGGGCCCGCAGGGCACGCCCGCTTCGTTCAGCTTCTCGATCCAGTAGGCGGCCGGCTTGGTGATCAGGATCGCCTCGATATCCGCGTTGAGCTGTTCGCGGTTGTCGGAGCGCGCCTTGAAGGTCTTGTATTCCGCTTGCTCGATGAGATGCGGCGCGCCGAGCGCATGGCAGAGCCGGGCATAGAGGTCGCCCGAAGCGGCGACATTCATGCGCTGGTCGGCGGTCCGGTAGCAGCTCGTCGGTACGCCGGTCGGATGATCGTTGCCGGCCTGTCCGGCGACCTCGCCGTCCTGCAGCCAGCGCGCGCTCTGGAAGTCGAGCATGAAGGTCATCGCCTCGAGGAGCGATGTGTGGACCCATTGCCCCTTGCCGGTCTTCTCGCGGTCGAGGAGGGCGAGGAACATGCCCTGCGCCAGGAACATGCCGGCGCAAAGATCGGTGACCGGGATGCCGACCCGCACCGGGCCGGTTTCGGGAAAACCGGTGATCGACATCAAGCCGGCGAGGCCCTGCGCGATCTGGTCGACGCCCGGCCGGTCGCGATAGGGACCGTCCTGTCCGAAGCCCGAGATCGAGCCGTAGACGATGCGCGGATTGATCTTGGCGATCGTCTTGTAGTCGATCTTCAGCCGGTGTTTCACGTCGGCGCGGAAATTCTCGATGATCGCGTCCGCCTTCGCCGCCAGCTTCATGAAGATCGCGTGGCCTTCCGGCGTCGTCAGGTCGAGCGTCAGCGACCGCTTATTACGATGCAGGTTCTGGTAGTCGCTGCCGTCGAAACTGCCGGTCAGCGCGCCGCCCTTCTTGCCGGCATTCAGCGGCGGCCCGATCTGGATGACGTCGGCCCCCCAGTCGGCGAAGACGCGCGCCGTCGTCGGGCCCGCCCGGGCCCGTGTCAGGTCGATGACGACATATCCTTCCAGCGGCAATCGGCTCACGCGACGTCTCTCCTATTCTTGCTCTTCTTGTGCGGGGTGAGGGCGCTCAGCTTCCCTGGAAGACCGGCTTCCGCTTTTCCATGAAAGCCTCGCGGCCCTCCTGGAAGTCGCGGCTGTCGAAGCATTGCTTCATCAGACCGTTGATCCGGTCCATGTCGCGGGCGTGCTCGTCCTTGAGGGTCTCATTGATCGTCGCCTTGGCGGCGCGAATGGTGAGCGGTGCATTCCCGACGATCTCGGCGCAGATGCCGCGCACCCGCGCTTCGAGGTCGGCGCGCGACAGCATGTCGTTGATGAGCCCGATCTCCAGCGCCTTCTTGGCGTTCAGCCGGCTGCCGGTGAAGAGAATCTGCTTGGCGTAAGCGGGGCCGACGACATTGGTCAGGGCCTTGAGGTTGTCATAGCTATAGGCCAGCCCGAGCTTGGCCGCCGGGATACCGAATTCGGAATCCTCGGATGCGAGGCGCAGGTCGCATTCGAGCGCCATCGCCATGCCGCCGCCGACGCAGAAGCCCTCGATCATCGCGATGGTCGGCTTGTCGAAGGCCGCCATCGCCTTCAGCGAGCGCGACACCGTCTCGTAATAGGCGGCTTCCGCCTCGGCGCTGTTGCGCCTGTCCTTGAACTCGGAGATGTCGGCACCCGAGACGAAGGCCTTGCCGCCGGCGCCGCGCAGCACGAGGACGCGCACCTCGGGATCCTTCGCATAGGCCTCGAAGATCTCGGCCATCGCGTCGCGCATGGCGAGCGACATGGCGTTCCGGCGTTCCGGATTGTTGAAGTTCATCCAGCCGATGCCATTGTCCTTGGTGGCGATCATCTTGTCGGTCTTGAGCTGCATCAGGCTGCCTTTCATTCTTTCGCTGGTGTTGTGTCAGATCGCGCCGGCTGCGCGAAGCCGCCCGATATCGTCGCTGCTCATGCCGAATTCCATCAGCACTTCGTCGGTATGCTCGCCGGAATCGGGGCTCGCCCGGCGGAAGGAATGGTCGATGCCGTCGATGTTGACCGGCTGGCGGATCACCGCGAGCCGGCCGAGGCGCTTGCTGTCGACGTGATGCACCGTGTTGAGATGCTGGACCTGCTCGTCGGCGAAGACCTGGTCCATGGCGTTGACCGGCCCGCACGGGACGCCCGCCTCGTTGAGCAGCCTGATCCAGTATGCAGACGGCTTCGTCGCGATGATCGTCTCGATCTCGGCGTCGAGCTGCTTGCGGTTGTCGGAGCGCGGCTTGTCGCCGGAAAATTCCGGCATGGCGAGCATGTGCTCGCCGCCGATCGCGATACAGAAGCGCTTGAAGAGATTGTCGCCGACCGCGGCGATCACGATCGGGTCGTCGGTCGTCGCGTAGCAGCCCTGCGGCATGCCGGTCGGATGGTTGTTGCCGGCCTGCTTCGGCACTTCGCCGCGCTGCAGATAGCGCGAACCCTGGAAGTCGAGCATGAAGACCATCGCTTCGAGGAGCGAGGTATGCACGAAGCGGCCCTTGCCGGTCGTCTCGCGCTCGAGGAGGGCGATGAGGATGCCCTGCGCCAGGAACATCCCGGCGCAGAGATCGGTGATCGGGATGCCGACCCGCACCGGGCCCTGGCCGGGGAGGCCGGTGATCGACATCAGCCCGCCCATTCCCTGCGCGATCTGGTCGAGGCCCGGCCGGTCGCTGTAGGGACCGTCCTGGCCGAAGCCGGAAATCGAGCCGTAGACGATGCGCGGATTGATCTTGGCGACCGCGTCATAGTCGATCTTCAGCCGCCGTTTCACGTCGGGCCGGAAATTCTCGACGACAACATCCGCTTTCTCGGCAAGCCGCATGAAGGCGGCATGGCCTTCCGGTTTCTTCATGTCGAGCGACAGCGACCGCTTGTTGCGGTGGAGGTTCTGGAAATCGGGGCCGGAGCGCGCTCCGGTGAAGCCGGAGCTGTCGCTGCCGGCCCGGTCGGGATGCTCGATCGCGATGACATTGGCGCCCCAGTCGGCGAGCACGCGCGCCGCGGTCGGCCCGGCGCGCGCCCGCGTCAGGTCGAGCACCGTGTATTTCTCAAGCGGCAGACGGCTTTCGCTCACGTGACCCCTCCCGGTCCCGTCCCGCCGACGTCCCGATATGCTTCGGAAGCGTTGTTCGCCGTTGATGCGGCAGGACGCCGATACATCATGGGAAGTGCGGGCGCTTGGCAAGCCGTCGCGGCAGATTTTGAAGACGATCCCATCGCTTTGTCGGCCGTCCGGAGAAGCCCGGACAAGACGGCCACGCCTTCGATCGTGACGAAGATCAACGCTGGAAAGAAGCGGTCGGAACGAACGGTGCAACTAGTTCGAAAGCCACGGATGTAACCGCCCAGCGTGTTCTTCGTGTCGTCAAGTTATGTCTGACATATTCGTTCACCCTTCACGTAAAACATGAATTTAATAGCTATCAGTCGTCGAAAAAGCTGATTAGTATGACCAATACCGCAGCCGTCTCCGGGAGAAATGGCTTGTGCCATTGGATCGGCTCCTAGCGGTATCGCTGCAAACCGTGGCTGGGGGAATTAGTCTTTCGAAGCTGAACAAGAGCTTCAATTCCGCGGAGCAAATCTCCACGGCGACATGTTTCCCAATAATCCGCCGGTTTGTTTTTTCACACCGCAGGACTTCTTTAGGGAGGAAGAAATGGGAACTACCGTTCGCCTTGTTAGCAAGGCATTGCTGGGCGCTGCCGTCGGCGCCCTTGCGTTCGGAGCTTCGGCTCAGGCGCAGGAACTGAAGAACATCAACTTCATGTCGTCGAATGACGGATCCTGCTCGGTCTATCCGCAATTCGCCATGCAGGCCTTCGGCTACCTCGAGAAGGAAGGCTACAAGCTGACCCTCCTCGATTCCGATACGTCGGTGCCGTACATCGCCTTCCTGTCGAATGGCGATGCCGACGTCGTCATGTTCGATGCCGCCGAAACGCTCGCCGCGCGGGCCGCCGGTCAGGACATGAAGATCGTCTACGAGGCCTACCAGCGCGCACCGGAAGGTATCGTCGTCCTCGACGACAGCCCGATCCAGAGCTTGGCCGACCTCAAGGGCAAGACCATCGGCCTTGCCGAACAGCCCGACGAGATCACCACCCAGATCGCGCTCGACTCCGTCGGTATGACGCTGACGGATGTAAAGACCTTCGTGGTCGGCAACCAGGGCCCGGTGATGGCGATGGCGCTGCGCGACAAGACGATCGACGCCTTCGCCGGCGGGTCTTCGGACCGTGCGGCGATCGAGGCGCAGGGCGTCAAGTTCCGCAACATCACGCCGGACGCGATCTCGATGAACCCCGGCAACTCGCTGGGCGTCTGGGGACCGACGCTTGAAGAGAAGCGCCCGATGATCAATGCCTTCCTGCACGCCTGGGCCCAGGCCCAGCAGGCCGGCATCATCGACACCAAGGCGGTCGTCGCGGCCTGCAAGGTAGCCATTCCCGAGCAGTTCGAGAATATGGCCCTCGGTTCGAAGATGATTGATTACGGCGTCTACACCCTGCAGCTCCGCCGCACCGTCAAGTATGGCGAACTTCAGGCCGACATCTGGAAAACCATCCAGCCGGGCTTCCTCAAGGCCGGCATTATCACGGCCGAAATCGATCCGTCGACCTTCCTCGACACCTCGTTCCAGGACACCGCCTTCGACTTCACCACCCAGGATGTCCTCGACGGCATCAAGAAGTGGAAGGACGCCAACCCGGACAAGGTGATCAACTAGGATCATCCGCGGATCGGTCTTCGCCTGAAGACTGTATCGAGGCCCGGGCGGTTCACCGCCCGGGCCTTTCTTTTTGACCTTCTCGGCCACCGTCCCGTCCGTTAGGATCGAATATCATATCCGGCTTCCGCATGGCCGTTCCGGCCGGTGGGTTCACACGAAGCACTGATAGAAACGACAGGGTCGCGGACTGAACCGCGGCCACGGGGGAGGTTGGCATGGCAGGGAAACAATTGGGTCTGGCGGTCGTCGGTTGCGGACGCGTCGGACGGATGCGGTCGCGGATTGCCAAGGATTTTCCGGGCATCGGCTGGATCGGCCTCACCGACATGAATGAGGAGCTCGGCAAGAAGCTCAAGGACGACATCAAGGCCGACTATTTCACCACCGACTATCACGAGCTCATCGCGCGCCCCGAGGTCGATGCGGTCATCATCGCGACTTCGACCTGGCACCATGTCGAGCCGACGCTCGCCGCCGTCGAGCGCGGGCTGAAGCTCTTCATCGAGAAGCCGCTCGCCACCGACGCACGCGAGTCCGCCCGTGTGCTCGAAGCGATCGAGAAGGCCGGCATCGACGCGGTGGTCGGCTACACGCAGCGCTTCCGCCGCCGTTTCCTCGCCGCCAAGGAGCGCGCCGAAACCGGCCAGCTCGGCGAGGTGACCGCCGCCGTGACCCGCGCCTTCATGAACCAGATGGGCCCGATGAACGAAATCCGGCTCACGCAGGACCGCCGTCACCTGACGCCGATGGTTGTCTCCGGCACGCACAGCCTCGACATGAGCCTCTGGCTCATGGCTCAGAACCCGGTCTCGGTCATCGCGCGGGCCGGCGACAAGGTCATGCGTGAGCATGGCGTCAAGGACGCGACCTTCGGCATCTTCGAGATGGAGAACGGCGCCATCTGGAGCATGAACATCTGCTGGGCGCTGCCGAAGCAATGGCCGGGCGCGAGCTACGGTCTTCAGATCGGCATTGTCGGCACGGACGGCGCGCTCGACATCGAGGACATGCATCGCGACGTCGTGCTCGCCAGCAAGTTCTCGCAGGGCAAGGCCTACCGCCCCGCCGGCCGCGAGAACGAGATCGAACGGAATGTCGATTTCCTCACCAGCTATCCGCCGGGCGACATGTATGGCGGCGAATTATGGGGACCGCTGCGCGAGGAGACCAACTCCTGGTACCAGCACATCTATTCCGGCAAGAAGACGCCGCACGCCTCGGCCGCAGAGGGCCACCGCAACCTCGTCCTCACCATGGCGATGGACCTCGCAGCCAAGACCGGCAAGGAAGTGAAGCTGCCGATCGACCCCGACGAACTGATGGCCGGACTCGAAGACTGATCAATCGGCAAAGATCGATCCGGTTGCGTTGGGAGGCGCGGGGATGAAGATTGCGAAAATCGAGGCGACGCGGCATCTCATCGAGAATGAGGTGCCGCTCCTCAGGAAGAAGCTCACCTGGCCGGTCGTCTTCGTCCGCGTCGAGACCGACACCGGCCTGGTCGGCTACGGCCTCACCGGCGGCAACATCCAGCCGGTCGGCATCACCGAGACGATCCTCCGCGAGATAGCGCCGCTGGTCATCGGCGAGGACCCGATCGCCACCGAGCGCCTCTGGCACAAATGCTTCTACCGCCTGAACCCGCGCTATCAGACCGGCGCCTTCTCCTCGGCGCTGTCCGCCGTCGACATCGCGCTTTGGGACATCAAGGGCAAGCATTTCGGCGAGCCGGTCTGGCGGCTCCTCGGCGGCGCCAAGCAGACCATCGACGCCTATGTCACCTACGGCCTCTCCGAATATGACCGCGACCAGATCGTCGAGGCGGCGCTCTACTGGAAAGGCGAGGGCCACGACAAGCTGAAGATGGTCGTCGGCGCCGACCGCGACCATGTCGATACGCTGGAGGACGCCACCCGCATCCGCCTCGTCCGCGAGGCGGTCGGCGACGATGTCGAGCTGATGATCGACGCCAACTGCAAGATGCCCTTCCACAAGGCGCTCGACCTCTGCAAGCGCGTCGAGCCGTACCGGCTCTATTATTTCGAGGAGCCGGTCTACGGCAACGACGCCCTTCTTCTGGCCGACCTCCGCCGTCGCATCTCGACCCCGATCGCCGCCGGCCAGAATGAGGGCTCCAAGTGGCGGCACCGCGAATTAATGGTCAATCAGTCGGTCGATATCGTGCAGCCCAATGTCTGCTATGTCGGCGGCTTCACGGAGGCCGTGAAGGTTGCGGCCATGGCCCAGGCCTTCAACCTGCCGCTGTCGAACGGCGGCGGCTGGCCGCATCTGAACGCCCATCTCATGGCGGGCGTCGATAACGGCACAAGGGTCGAATTCCACCTCCTGATGTGGCGGGCGAGCAACCAGATCTTCAAGAATCCGCCCCAGCCGGTGAAGGGCAAGGTGAAGCTTTCCGACGCACCCGGCCTCGGTCTGACGCCGGATGACGATCTTCTCCGCGACACCGTGCTGGCTTGACTGGTATATGCCTCGCCGACATTCACGTCGGCCGACACATCAACGGTAATGAGGGAGTGCGATGATTAGCGACGAAAACGTTCAGCGGGGCCTGAAGCTGCTCAAGGATATGGGCCGCGAGAACACCCTGTTCGAGCAGGAAGACACCTCCGACGAGATGCACCGGCTCTCGGTCGGCCACCTCTTCGGCGAGATCTGGAGCCGCCCCAACCTATCGCTTCGCGATCGCCAGATCGTGACGCTGGCTGCCAATATTGCCATGGCGCGCCCGTCGGGCACCCACAGCCACTACCGCAGCGCCAAGAAGGTCGGGATTTCCCATGAGGAGATCATCGAGATCATGATCCAGGTCGGCGCCTATGCCGGCTGGCCGGCCATGGCCCACGCCAACCGCCAGTACCGCGAGATTCTCGCCGAGGACAAAGCCAAGGAAGCCAAGGCCGCCAAGGCGAAGAAAGCCAAAGCCAAGAAGAAGAAGGCCTGAGGCTCTGCCTCCCTTCTAGTCGAACGATTTATCCAGAGAGGAAAGCTGCACATGGCTACCCATGACATCCCGATGCGCCCGTACGACTCGACGGCCGGCCGCATTCATCCGACCGAGAAGAAGCGTCCCAAGACCCCGACGGTCGACTTCCATATCCATTATCGCGTCGCGGCCGCCGACGATCTGGTCAAGCCGCATCTGACCGCCGACAAGGCCCATGCCGGCAACGCCTACGCCGACGCCGCCTCGCTTGCCCAGAACAAGAAGCACCATGCCGAGCGGCTCTCCCGCCTGTCGGACATGAGCGAGCGCCTGCCCGACATGGACCGCATGATCGTCGACGTTGCCGCTGTCTGCGCTTACCCGCAGCAGTTCTACTACAATGTCGACAAGAACCTCGGCTACGAGTCCTCGCAGCTCATCAATGACGGCCTCGCCAAGGTGGTCAAGGAATCGCCCGACCGCCACATCGGCATCGGCCAGGTGCCGCTGCAGGACACCGACCTCGCCATCAAGGAGCTGAAGCGCTGCATCAATGAGCTGGGCTTCCGCGGCCTCCAGATCGGCGCCCGCGTCACCGAGCAGGAAGAACTCTCGGCGCCGCGCCTCGACCCCTTCTGGGCGGCGGTGCAGGAACTGGATGTGCCGATGCTCATCCATCCGTCGTCCTTCTCCAGCGCCCGCTTTGCCCCGCATCATTTCCTGAACATCATCGGCAATCCGCTCGATACGACCACCGGCGTCCACTATCTGATCTTCGACGGCGTCCTCGAGCGTTTCCCGAACCTGAAGTTCGTGCTCTCGCATGGCGGTGCGTTCACCTCGCACTACTTCGCCCGCATGGATCACGCCTACGGCGCCCGTCCGGACTGCCGCGACAAGATTCACCAGCTGCCCAGCACCTATCTGAAGAAGTTCTACTTCGACACGCTGGTCTTCTCGGTCGAGCAGCTCGACTTCCTGATCAAGACCTTCGGCGTCGACCACGTGCTGCTCGGCACCGATTACCCGTTCGACATGGGCGAGTACGACCCCGTCGAGCATGTCTACCAGGCCAACGGCATCACCGAGTCCGACCGCGAGAAGATCTGCGGCCTCAACGCCTTCGACCTGATGAAGGTCGATCCGGCCAAGTTCAAGTTCCGCGTCAAGATCTGAGCGGACCGCAAGACATGAAAAAGCCGGGCCCCGCGCCCGGCTTTTTTGTTGCCGAAAGTCGTCAGCCGATGCGATAGGCCGCGACCGCCGTATCGTGGAAGAGCCTTGCCTTCTCTGCCGGCGACAGGCTGGCCGCGATCTTCTTGAAGGCGTTCCACAGCACCCCGTAGCTGCAGCTCACCTTCTCGACCGGATAGTTGGATTCGAACAGGCAGCGCTCCGGCCCGAAGGTCTCTATGAGATGCTCGATATAGGGACGCGCCGCGGCGGCAAGCTCGTCGCTGGTCGGCGGCGTCGGCCGCAGGTGCTAGCCGAAGCCGCCGAGCACCATGAAGAAGCCGCCAAGCTTCATGTAGACATTCGGGCAGGTGGCGAGCTCGGCCGTGTTCTTCTTCCAGAGCTCGAAGACCTCGGCGCGTTTGTCCGCGTAAGAGCCGCTTCCGATCGGGCCCCCGATATGATCGAGGACGATCGTCGTGCCGGGGATTTCGCGGGCGAGGTCGGTCAGCTCCGGTAGTTGCGTGTGGAAGCACCAGGCCTCCAAGACCAGCTTGCGCTCGCCGAGCGCGCGGACGCCGTCACGATAAGCCTTCGTGAGCTGCAATCCGGGCGCCGCCCGCCGATGCTCCATGACCACCGGATCGGGGTCCGAGGTCGTGGTATGGCGGATGCCGCGGAAGCGGTGCGGCGCCGCCTCGATCATCGCATCGAGCACCTCGCCGGCCGCTTCGCCGCGGGCGAGGTCGGTATGGCCGATGATGCCGGCGGCGATCAGCGTCTCGCCATAAAGGCCGGAGGCGCCCATCGCCGCCACGCCGTTGACGAACTCGATCTCGCCGACCTGCTTCAGATGATCCGGACCCACGGCGCGATACATCGCCTTCGCCTCGACGAAGACGGTGGAGACGATGTTGTGGCCGCTCGACTTGATGTCGGCCATGACGTCTTCGATCAGGTATCTCGGCTCGATGGCGCCCTGCCGGAAGCCCCACAGATGATGGTGCGCGTCGCAGATCGGCAATCGGGCTCGATGGCCTCTTCGCGCACCGTGTCCAGCCAGGCGCTGTTGGTACCCATGGTTCTTCAGTCCTCGAGGAAAGACGCTCCTTGCGGAGCAGGCTTGCCGCCGATCGCCCGCCACGGGCAGGGGATCGGCGGCCTGTTCGGTTTCCGGCTCGTCGCCGGCGTCCCTATTGCGGCTGGATGTCGGCCTTCTCGACCAGCGTCCGCGAGTCCTCGACCTCTTTCTTGAGATAGGCGGCGAAGGCTTCCGGTCCGTCGTCAATCGGGCTCATGCCGAGGTCGATGATCCTCTGCTTGATCGTCGGGTCGGCGATGGCGGCTTTGATCGCCGCGCCGATCTTGGCGCGCACCGGCTCGGGCGTTCCCTTCGGCACCAGGGCGCCGAACCAGCCGAGGAAGACGAAATCGGGGATCGTTTCCGCGGCGGTGGGGATATCCGGCGCAAAGCTCGTCCGCTCTTTCGAGGTCATGGCCAGCGCCCGGACCTTGCCGTCCTCGATGAAGGGCTTCGAGGCCGAGTAGAGGGCGCATTCCATGTCGGTCTCGCCCGAGACGACGGAGGTGAGCGCCTGGCCGCCGCCGGCATAGGGGATTTCGACAAAGTCGATGCCGGCCTGCAGCTTGAGGAGTTCGAGGCAGATATGCGTCGGCGAACCGACGCCGGCATGGGCCGCGTTCAACTCGCCGGGCTTCTCCTTCGCCAGCGCGACGAACTCACCGAGCGTCTTCGCTTCGAGATCGGGGTTCGCGATGAAGACCTGATAGATCTCGGCGAAGCGGATGATCGGATCGAAGCTTTCGACGACGTCGTATTTCAGGTCCTTGTAGAGCGACATGCCGACGGTGTGGTTCGCATTGGCGAGCAGGATCGTATAGCCGTCCGGCGCCGCTTCGGCCGCGACCGCGGCGCCGATCGTCGCGCCGGCGCCCTCTATGTTCTGGACCACCACCGATTGGCCGAGAATCTCCGACAGCTTCGGCGCGATAAGGCGCGAGATGATGTCGAAGCCGCCGCCGGCCGAGCTGGGGGCAATCCAGGTGATCGGCTTGTTCGGGTAATCCTGGGCGCTTGCCGCGCCCGGCGACAGGACCGCCGCGATTGCGGCAATCGCGGCGACAAAAGTGGCTCTCGGATTCTTGAAGGCATGGTCCATTCTGGTTCTCCCTTCGAATGGTTCGATACGGGTGCCCGCGTGACGGGCTGAAGCGGATTCTGTTCTAGTCTAGCGCCGCGATCACCATGATCTCGACCAGCAGTTGCGGCCGCGCCAGCGCCGCCTGGATGGTGGCGCGGGCCGGCGTGTTGCCGGTCGAGACCCACGCGTCCCAGACCTCGTTCATCTCGCCGAAGCGGCTGATGTCGGACAGGAAGATCTGCGCCGAGAGGAGCTTCGACTTGTCGGTGCCGGCTTCCTTGAGGAGCCCATCGATGGTCGCCAGAATCTGCTTGGTCTGCTCGCCGACCGAGGGGACGGGGTTTCCGGCCACCTGTCCGGCGAGATAGACGGTGTTTCCGTGGACGACGGCCTGGGCCATCCGCGGCCCGGCCTCGATACGCTTGATCGGCATGAATTCTGTCTCCTGTTTCAGGCAATTTCGTAAGGCGCGCGACTGATAGCGCATTGCTCCCTGGCGCGACAGTCGGATGTGTTTTCTTATACGGACATTGACAAGTCTCGAAGCACACAGCGAAAATCTCCACCGAGGGCGGGGCCCTCGTGAGACTTCCAGGAGGCCGGAAGACGATCCGGCGAACCGTGTTCGCTGGTTTATGGCTTGCCCCACCCCGTCGGAGGTTTTCACATGGATGCCAGAAGTATGAGATTTTCGGCGGCCGTGATGGCGCTCGCGCTGGCTGCCGGAATATCCGCCTCGAGTCCCGCCTTTGCCGAAGCCGAGTCCCAGGATCCGATCAAGCTGACCCTGCATGACTGGACCGGGCAGCTCATCACCACCAAGATCATGGGCGAGGTCCTGAAGAAGCTCGGCTACAATGTCGAATATGTTCAGGCCGATTATCTCGCCCAGTTCGCCGGCCTCGAAACCGGCGACCTGACGGCGGCCATGGAGATCTGGGCGACCACCGGCCAGGAGGCCTCCGACAAGGCCGTTGCCACCGGCAATGTCGAAAATCTCGGCAATATCGGTCTGCAGGCCAAGGAAGAGTGGTGGTACCCGGCCTACATGAAGGAGAAATGTCCGGGCCTGCCCGACTGGACGGCCCTCAAGGAGCCGGCCTGCGTCGAGGCCTTCTCGATTCCGGAGACCGCCCCCAAGGGCCGCTATCTCGGCGGCCCGGTCACCTGGGGCGGTTTCGATGAGGAGCGCGTCGAGGCGCTCGGCCTCGATTTCGAGGTCGTTCACGCCGGCACCGACGCGGGCCTCTTCGCCGAGCTCGACAGCGCCTATCAGCGCAAGGCGCCGATCATGCTCTGGGTCTACGCGCCGCATTGGGCGCTGGCCAAATATGAAGGCGAGTGGGTCGATTTTCCGACCTATGAGCCGGCCTGCTACACCGATCCGGCCTGGGGCGAAAACAAGGAAGCGACGCATGATTGCGGCAAGCCCTTCGGCGAGATCTGGAAGGTCGGCTGGGTCGGCATGAAGGACAAGTGGCCGGGCGCCTACAAGGCGGTGAAAGCCTATGAGATGCAGAACGACGAGATGAACGCGCTCATCGTCAATGTCGATATCGACGGCAAGACGGTCGATGACGTCGTCGCCGACTGGCTGGTCAAGAACGAAGCCCGCTGGAAGAAATGGGCTGAATAGTCACGCCTGCATTGAAGGCGGGGCGGCCGGGCAACCGGTCGTCCCTGCTTCCGGGAAGAGAAGTCGATAATGGCTGCCGCGGAAGCGAAGCTCGTTTGTCAGTCCGTCTGGAAAGTCTACGGCGCGCGCGACCGTGAGGTGATTGCGCTCTCCGGTGGCGCTCCCGACGACGCGACGCTCGCCGCTGCCCGTCTCATTCCCGCCGTTCGCGACGTCACCCTCGATGTGCGCGAGGGTGAGATCTTCGTCATCATGGGTCTGTCCGGCTCCGGCAAGTCGACCCTCGTCCGCTGCATGTCGCGACTCGTCGAGCCCAGCGCCGGGAGGATCCTCTTCGCCGGCCGCGATCTCCTCAACGCGACGCCGCGCGAGATGATCGACATCCGCCGCCACCGCATGGGCATGGTCTTCCAGCATTTCGCCCTGCTGCCGCATCTCTCGGTGCTCGGCAACGTCGCCTTTCCGCTCGAAGTGCAGGGCATCGGCCACGCCGCCCGTGAACGCCGCGCCCTCGACATGATCGAGCTTGTCGGCCTCGACGGCCGCGAGAACGACTATCCCAACCAATTGTCCGGCGGCCAGCAGCAGCGCGTCGGCATCGCCCGCTCGCTCGCCGTCGAGCCCGAGCTCTGGTTCCTCGACGAGCCCTTCTCGGCACTCGATCCGCTCATCCGCCGCGAGATGCAGGACGAGTTCCTCCGCCTCCAGAACACGCTCCGCAAGACCATCGTCTTCATCACCCATGATTTCGACGAGGCGATCCGGCTCGCCGACCGCATCGCCATCATGAAGGACGGGCGGATCGAGCAGACCGGCACGCCCGAGGATCTCGTCATGCGGCCGGCGACCCCTTACGTCGCCGAGTTCACCCGCGACGTGCCGAAGGCAAAAGTCCTGACGGTCGCCTCGATCATGCAGCCGGGCGGCGTCGGGGAGGGCACCGATACGATCCGCGCCGATGCCAAGATCGTCGCCGTGGCGGCGCGGCTTCGCGAGGCGACAGCGCCGGTCGCGGTCGTCGATGCCGCCGGCGTCCGGGTCGGCTCGGTGGCCCGCGACGCCGTCGTCGATGTCCTGCTGCGGGGCTGAGATGGCGCTGTCGACCTCCATCGACACCCATGCGCCGACCGGGCCGTTGCGCCTGTCGGCGATCCGCCTCGCCTGGCTTGCGGTCCTCGGCGCGACGATCCTGCTCTGGGTCGCGGGCGATCGCTTCGCTCCCTGGGCCGTCGCCTATCCGCGCGCCTGGCAGATCCCGGCGATGCAGTGGATCTCGGCCGTCATGGAGTGGCTCGTCCGCCGCGCCCATTTCGGCCTCTTCACCTTCACCGATCTCACCCGCGGTCTCGCCGCGATCATCGAGGTCCCGTATCGCGCGGTGCTCTCCTTGCTCTCGACCGGCTTCCGCATCGGCGAGGGCTCGAACGCCATCCCCATCCTGCCGCCGCTGTCCTGGATCGCGGTGACGGTGACGGCCGGCCTTCTCGGCCTCTATTCGGGTGGCAGGCGGCTGGCGCTCTTCGTTTCCGCCTGCTTTCTCTATTTGGCGGTCTTCGGCCAGTGGCAGAGCGCCATGGTCACGCTCGCCTCGATCCTGATCGCTGTCCCGTTCGGCGTTGCCGGCGGCCTCATGCTCGGCCTCGCCGGCTATCGCTGGCCGGCCTTCGAGCGGGCCATGCGGCCGGTCCTCGACCTCATGCAGACGGTGCCGGTCTTCGCCTATCTCGTGCCGATCCTGTTCCTCTTCGGCTTCGGGCCGGTGTCCTCGGTGGTCGCGACCATCGTCTATGCGATGCCGCCAATGGTCCGCATCACTATCCTGGCGCTTCGCGGCGTGCCGGCCGAGATCCGCGACCTCGGCGCGATGACCGGCTGCACGCGGCGGCAGTTGACCTGGAAGATCCTGCTGCCTGCGGCGCGCCCCGGTCTCATGGTCGGCGTCAACCAGGTCATCATGCTCTCGCTCAACATGGTCATCATCGCCTCGATGATCGGCGCCGGCGGCCTCGGCTTCGATGTTCTGGCCGCTCTCCGCCGCCTCGATATCGGTGCCGGCATCGAGGCCGGCGTAGCGATCGTCGTGCTCGCCGTTGCCCTTGATCGATTGAGCCAGGCCTTCGCCGTGGATACCGAGACGCGGAGCCGGCTCGCTGCCCTGAAGCGGTCGGCGCCGCTGGTCGAACGCTTGCCGAACCTCGTGACCGCGCTTGCCGTCATTCTCGCGGCGGGCGTTGTCGGCCTGTTTGTCGCGCCGGTTCAGAGCTATCCGGCGGCCTGGAACCTGACTACCGGCAGCTTCTGGGAAAACGTCGTCGGCTGGATCAACGTCAACTATTTCGACCAGATCGACGCCTTCAAAAACATGCTCCTGCTCAACGTGCTGGTGCCGACCAAGCGCTTTCTCGGCGAACTGCCCTGGCTCGGAATCGTCGCGATCCTGGCGCTCGCCGGCTTCGCCCTGTCCGGCCTCCGGCTGGCCATCCTTTGCGCCGTGCTCAGCCTGCTGATCGCCGCCACCGGCCAATGGGAAAAGGCGATGATCACCGTTTATCTCTGCGGCATCTCGGTGTTCTTCGCCTGCCTCATAGGCGTGCCGGTCGCCATATTCGCGGCCAGCCGCGAGGGCGCGTGGCGCATCGTTCAGGGCGTCATCGACACGCTCCAGACCCTGCCGAGCTTCGTCTATCTCATTCCCGTGGTCATGCTTTTCCGGGTCGGCGATTTCACCGCCATCCTCGCCGTCGTCGCCTATGCCGTCGCGCCGGTCATCCGCTATACTGCCCTCGGCATCCGTCGGGTCGATCCGCAACTCGTCGAGGCCGGCATCGTATCGGGTTGCACGCCGTTCCAGATTCTCACCAAGATCAAGCTGAAGCTTGCTCTTCCGGAAATCGTCCTCGGGCTCAATCAAACCATCATGCTGTCGCTCTCCATGGTCGTGATCACGGCCCTCGTCGGAACCCGTGACCTCGGCCAGGAGGTCTATATCGCGCTCACCAAGGCCGATGTCGGTCGCGGCATCGTCGCCGGCCTCGCGGTGGCGTTCCTGGCGATCATCGCCGATCGCCTGCTGACGGCGGCGGCGGAGCGCCTCCGCTTCCGCTTCGGGCTGGCGCCGGCGGTGGCGGCATGACGGTGGCTTCCGCCCGCGAGATCGTCTCGCGCCTGTCGATCTGGCGCGGCCCGGTCGCGCCGGAGGCGATCAATGGCGGCATCACCAACGTCAATTTCCTGGTCGAGGATGCCGGCGAGCGCTTCGTGGTGCGCGTCGGCGACGATATCCCGATCCATCACGTCATGCGCTTCAACGAGCGCGCCGCGAGCCAGGCCGCCTATCTGGCCGGGATTTCCCCGGAGGTCGTCCATACCGAGCCTGGCGTTCTCGTCATGCGCTTTATCGCCGGCCGCACCTGCACGGCGGAAGATATCCGCGATCCGGCGCGCCTTGCCGCGATCATGCCGCTCCTCAAGCGCGTCCACCGCGAGGTGCCGAAGCACCTGCGCGGTCCCGTGCTCGCCTTCTGGGTCTTCCACGTCATCCGCGACTATGCCCACACCCTCGCCGAAGGCGGCAGCCGCTACACCTCGCGGCTGCCCGAACTGGTCGACAAGGCGACGGAGCTGGAGCTTGCCGTCGGTCCGGTCGACCTCGTCTTCGGCCACAACGACCTTCTGCCGGGCAACTTCATCGATGACGGGTCGCGCCTCTGGCTGATCGACTGGGATTATGCCGGCCTCAACTCGCCGCTCTTCGACCTCTCCAATCTCGCCTCGAACAACGAGTTCGATCAGGAGCAGGAGAACTGGATGCTGCGCGCTTATTTCGGCCGCACCCCGGAGCCGCGCCTCCTCAACAGCTACCGCGCCATGAAATGCGCCTCGCTGCTTCGCGAGGCGATGTGGAGCATGGTCTCCGAGATCCATTCGAAGCTCGACTTCGACTATGCCGCCTACACGCTCGACTATATGGACCGCTTCGCGCAGGCGCAGGCGAGTTACGACCTGACCAAGGGGGAGGGATGAGCGGCGCGTTTCCGTCCCATGCCGAGATCGTCGTCATCGGCGGCGGCATCATCGGCTGCTCGACCGCCTATCATTTGGCCCGCGATCACAAGGCCGATGTCGTCCTCATCGACCGTGGCCGCCTGACCGGCGGCTCGACCTGGCACGCCGCCGGCCTCGTCGGCCAGTTGCGGTCCTCCGCCTCGATCACCCAGGTGCTCCGCTATTCGGTCGGCCTCTACAAGACGCTTGAAGAGGAGACCGGCCTTGCCACCGGCTGGCGCGAGACCGGTTGCCTGCGGCTGGCCCGCAACGAGGATCGCTGGATCGAGTTCAGGCGCCAGGCGACGACCGCCCATTCCTTCGGCCTCGACATGCATCTGCTGTCGCCCGCCGAGACAAAGGCGCTGTGGCCGTTGATGGAGGTCGACGATCTTGTCGGTGCCTCCTTCATGCCCTCGGACGGGCAGGCGAGCCCCTCCGATATCACCCAGGCGCTCGCCCGCGGTGCCCGCACCCATGGCGCGCGGCTGCATGAGGATATCGCCTGCACCGGCTTCGACATCGTGGATGGCCGCGTCAGGGCCGTGCACACCTCCTCGGCAGGCACCATCGCCTGCGAGAAAGTTGTCGTCTGCGCCGGCATGTGGTCGCGCCAGATCGCGGCGATGGCCGGCGTCAGCGTGCCGCTCCAGCCGGTCAAGCACCAGTATGTGGTCACCGAGAAGATCGACGGCATCGTCACCGGCATGGCGACCATCCGCGATCCCGACCGGCGCACCTATTTCAAGGAGGAGGTCGGCGGCCTGGTTTTTGGTGGCTATGAGCCGAACCCGGTCGCCTGGATGACTGGCGACGTGCCGGCCGATTTCGAGTTCCAGCTCTTCGAGGACGACTGGGACCATTTCGAGCAGCATATGGAAGCCGCGCTCGAACGCATCCCGGCCCTCGCTACGGCCGGCATCAAGCAGATGATCAACGGCCCCGAATCCTTCACGCCGGACGGCAACTTCATCCTCGGCGAGGCGCCGGAGGTGCGGAATTTCTTCGTCGGCGCCGGCTTCAACGCCTTCGGCATCGCCTCGGGTGGCGGCGCCGGCTGGGTGCTGGCCGATTGGGTGAAGGCCGGCGAACAGCCGATGGATTTGTGGGTCGTCGATATCCGCCGCTTCTCGGGCCTGCATCGCGACCGCGACTGGACGTGCGACCGGACGCTGGAAGCCTATGGCAAGCATTACACCATCGCCTATCCGCTCGAGGAATATGAAAGCGGCCGGCCGCGCATCGTCTCGCCGCTCTTCGAGCGCCTGAAGCAGCGCCGCGCCGTGCTGGGCTCCAAGCTCGGCTGGGAGCGCGCCAACTGGTTCGCGCCGGAAGGCGTCGAGGCGCGCGACATCTATTCTTTTGGTCGCGGCAACTGGTTCGAGCCTGTCGGCAACGAGCATGCCGCCGCGCGCGAACGCGTCGCCCTTTTCGACCAGTCCTCCTTTGCGAAGTTCGAGATGCGCGGCCGCGATGCCGAAAAGGCGCTGACCTGGGTCGCCGCCAATGATGTCAGCCGCGCGCCCGGCCGTCTCACCTACACCCAGATGCTCAATTCGCGCGGCTGCATCGAATGCGACCTGACCGTCGCCCGCCTTGCCGACGATCACTATTACGTCGTCACCGGCACCGGCTTCCGCACCCACGACTTCGCCTGGATTGCGCAGAACATCCCGCAAGGCCTTGATGCGACTCTCGTCGACGTCACCGAGGATTTCGGCACCCTGTCGCTGATGGGGCCGCACGCCCGCGACGTGCTCGCCGCCGTCACCGGCGCCGATGTCTCCAACGGGGCCTTTCCGTTTGGCGGCGTCCGCGAGGTCGAGATCGCCGGCGCCAAGGTGAGGGCGCTGCGCGTCACCTATGTCGGCGAGCTTGGCTGGGAACTGCACATGCCGATCGGCGACACCGGCACCGTCTTCGACCGCCTGATGGAAGTAGGCGCCGCCTTCGGCATCACGCCGGCCGGTTACCGCGCCATCGAGTCGCTCCGTCTCGAAAAGGGCTACCGCGCCTGGGGTGCCGACATCACGCCCAACGACAATCCCTTCCAGGCCGGTCTCGGCTGGGCGGTGAAGCTCAAATCGGGTCTGCCTTTCCTCGGCCGCGGTGCTGCCGAAAAGGCGGCAAACTCGCCGCTCGCCAAGCGCCTGATGACCCTCACATCCGCTGATCCCGCCGTGATGCTGTCCGGCCGCGAGACGATTCTGCGCGACGGCAAGCCGGTAGGCTACCTGACGAGCGGCGGCTGGGGCTACACGCTCGCCGCCAATATCGGCATGGGCTATGTCCGCAACCCGGATGGCGTCAGCGACGATTTCCTGAAATCCGGCCGCTACGAGCTGGAGGTCGCCTCGGAGCGCGTCCCGGCAAAGCTTCACATGGGCCCGCTTTACGATCCGGCGATGCACCGGATCAAGGCCTGACACGAGCGAGCCCTTCATGACCTTTCACGCCGACCGCCATGCCCGCATCGTCATCATCGGCGGCGGCGCCATTGGATGCTCGGTCGCCTTCCACCTTGCCGAGAAGGGCGAGCGCGATGTGCTCCTCCTCGAAAAGGCGCAACTGACGCATGGTTCGACCTGGCATGCCGCCGGCCTCGTCGGCCAGCTCCGGGGCAAGCGCAACCTCACCAAGCTGATGCAGAATTCGGTCGCCGTCTTCGATCGGCTCGAAAAGGAGACCGGCCAGGCGATCGAATGGAAGAAGGTCGGCTCGCTGCGTCTCGCCAGCTCGCCCGAGCGCTGGTCCGAAATCCGCCGCTCGATGACGCTGGCGCAAAGCTTCGCCTTCGAATGCCATAGCCTATCGCCCGCCGAGGCCCGCGACCGTTTCCCCTTCATTGATCCGGCCGGCATCGTCGGCGCCGCCTACATCCCCTCCGACGGCTATGTCGATCCCTATGCCCTGACCCAGGCCTATGCGAAGGGCGCCCGGGCGAAAGGCGTCCGGATCGAGGAGCAAATCTGCGTCACCGATATCGTCTCGGAAGGACGGCGGGTCGTCGGCGTCGTCACCGACAAGGGCACGATCGGCTGCGAGATTCTCGTCAACTGCGCCGGCATATGGGCGAAGCGCGTCGCCGAGCTGACCGGCGTGGCGCTCGCCGCCGGCGTCGTCGAGCATCAGTATTTCCTGACCGAGAAGAAGCTCTCCTTCGATCCCGACCTGACCACGCTCCGCGATCCCGACAAGAATTTCTACCTGAAGCCCGATGTCGGGTCGTTCGCGATCGGCGGCTGGGAGGACGGCACCAAGGGCCTGTGGCGCGGCCGCCCGCCCTTCGATTTCGCCCGCGCGCTCTTCCCGGCCAATATGGACCGGCTCGAACTCTTCGCCCTGCCGGCTTCCGAGCGCCTGCCGATCCTCAACGACATCGGCATCCAGACTGTCATCAACGGGGCCATCCCGGTCTCCGCCGATGGCGAGCCGATCATGGGGCTGGCGCCCGAGCGCGACAATTTCTTCGTTGCCTGCGGCTTCACCGCCGGCATTGCCGCGTCCGGCGGCGCCGGCGAGGCGCTCGCCAACTGGATCATCGACGGCGATCCGGGCATGGATCTCTGGCAGTTCGACATCCGCCGCTTCGGCCCGGTCCAGGCGCAGGGCCGCTGGCTCGAAGAGCGCGCGGTCGAGGCCTACGGCGCCTATTACAAGATCCACTTCCCCGTCGAGGAAATGCACTCGGCCCGCAACGCCCGCCTGAGCCCGGTTCATGCCCGCCTCGTCGCCAAGGGTGCTGTCTTCGGCTCGCGTTTCGGCTGGGAACGGCCGAACTGGTTCGCCCCCGCCGGCACCGAGCCCGTCGACCGCCCGAGCTTCGAAGAAAAGCCCAATTGGTTCAACGCCGTAGCCCATGAACATGAATCGATCCGCGAGCGCGTCGCGATCATCGACCAGTCCAGTTTTGCCAAGTTCGAAGTCATCGGCCCGAACGCCGCCGCCTTCCTCCAGCGCCTCGCCGACAACGACCTCTCCGGTCCGGTGGGTAGCTGCGTTTACACCCAGCTCTGCAATCCGAAAGGCGGCATCGAAGCCGACCTGACTTTGATGCGGCTCGCCGAGGATCGCTTCTACGGCGTCACCGGCTCCGGTTTCGGCATACGCGACATGGGCTGGCTCGGCCGGCATTTGCCGAAGGACGGCTCGGTGCATCTGCACGAGGTCACCTCGGCCTTCGCCGTCCTCAATGTCGTCGGCCCGCACGCCCGCGATGTCCTTCAGGCCCTGACCGACGAGGATATGTCGAACGAGGCCTTTCCCTATCTCACCATCCGCGAGATCGAGCTCGGACTGGCAAGGGTTCGCGCCGCCCGCGTCGGATATGTCGGCGAGCTTGGCTGGGAGCTCCACATCCCGACCGAATATGCCGCCTCGCTCTACGATGCGATCTGGGCGGCCGGTGCGCCTTTCGGCATCGCCGACGCCGGCTATCGCGCCATCGAATCCTGCCGTCTCGAAAAGGGCTACCTTTATTGGTCGAGCGACATCACGCCAGAGACCAATCCCTATGAGGCTGGCCTCGGCTTCTGCGTCCGTCTCGACAAGGGCGATTTCATCGGCCGCGACGCGCTTGCCGACATCAAGGAAAGTGGGCCTACGCGCCGGCTCGTCTCCTTCACGGTCGACGGCTTCGCCCCCTTTCACGGCGGTGAGGCGATCCTCCATGGCGGCAAGGTCGTTGGCTCGGTGACGAGCGCCGGCTTCGGCCACACGCTCCAGAAGACGATCGCCTTCGGCTATGTCCCGGGGCCGCTCGCCAGGGAGACCGCCTTCGGCCTCGTCGCCTTCGGCCAGACCTATGACGCGCGCCGCGGTCCCCGCACGCTCTATGACCCGAAGGGCGACAGGCTGAAATCATGAGCGACGATCTCGCCGCCGCCCACAGCCTCATCCGCGAGCTGAAGCTTGGCATCGATGCCGATACGGTCGAAATCGTCCGGCTTGGCGGCCTCACCAACCGCGTCTACCGCATCGGCACCGGCCGTGATGCGCTCTGCCTCCGCTTTCCCGGCAAGGGCACCGAGGAATATATCGATCGGCGCGTCGAGACGATCGCAGCAAAGGCCGCCGCCGCCGCCGGCGTTTCGCCGGAGGTCATCCATGCCGACCCGGCAACCGGCATCCTCGTCACCCGCTTCATCGGCGACGCCGTGACGATGTCCGCGGAGCTTTTCGCGAGCCGGGCCGGTGCGCCCGAGCGGGCGGGAAGGGCCTTTCGTCAGCTTCACGCCAGCGATGCGATCTTCGACTTCCGTTTCGAGCTCTTCGCCATGATCGACAACTACCTCGCGCTGCTCGCGACCAAAGAAGTCGACTTCCCGGCGGGGTATCACGAAGTTTTGAGGGAGGCCGAAGCCGTCCGCGAGGCGCTTGCCGCCCATCCCGTGGCGGTCGTCGCCTGCCATTGCGATCCCCTTTCGGAGAACTTCCTCGATACCGGCAGCCGCATGTGGATCGTCGACTGGGAATATTCGGGGATGAACGATCCGATGTGGGATCTCGGCGATCTTTCCGTCGAGGCGGCATTCGACCAAGCCTGCGAAGAGGCGATGCTGCGCGCCTATTTCGGCGGCGATCCGACCCGCTTCGACCGCGGCCGCATGGTCATCTACAAGGCGATGTGCGACCTCCTCTGGACGCTCTGGGGCCTCATCCAGCATGCCAATGCCAACCCGGCCGATGACTTCTGGGCTTACTCGGTCAACCGTTTCGAGCGCTGCAAGGCGCTGATGGCGACAACCGCCTTTCCCGAGCATCTGGCCGCCGTCCGCAAAGGCCCGGTCTGAGCCGACCTCGGGCCTCTCCGGTTGACTCCCCGGCACCGCTCGTTCAATCGTCAAAGAAAAGAAAATCCTCCTCCAATCGGGAAACGTCCGAGCCATGAATGAAGTGGTTATGCAGCCGCGCCTTGTCGACGCCGAAGCGGCGACGGCCGAGGCCCTGAAGCCCAACTGGAACTGGGACCGCGCCATTCCGGCGCCGGGCCATATGAACGTCGATTTCGAGACCCGCGTCGATTTCCGCCGCCTGCAGCGCTACCGGCTGGCGCGCGCCCGCGAGGCGCTGGAGCGCTCCGACCTCGGCGCCCTGCTTCTCTTCGACGTCAACAACATTCGCTACGTCTCGAGCACCAAGATCGGCGAATGGGAGCGCGACAAGCTCTGCCGCTTCTCGCTGCTCGCCCGCGGCAAGGAGCCGGTGGTGTGGGATTTCGGTTCGGCCGCCGTCCATCACCGCCTCTATTGCGACTGGCTCGATCCGGCCAACTGCCGCGCCGGCATGCTCGGTATGCGCGGCACTGTACCGCCCTCGGCCGGCCTCATGAAGCGCCATGCCGCCGAGATCATGTCGCTGCTTCGGGAAGCCGGCGTCGACAAGATGCCGGTCGGCGTCGATCTCGCCGAGACTGCCATGTTCTTCGAGCTGCAGCAGGCCGGCATGAAGGTCGTCGACGGCCAGCAGGTCATGCTTGACGCCCGCGAGATCAAGAATATCGACGAGGTCGTCCTGCTCAACCAGGCCGCCGCCATGGTCGACGGTACCTATCACATGATCTGGGAAGAGCTGAAGCCCGGCGTCCGCGAAAACGACATCGTCGCGAAAGCCAATGAGCTCCTTTATTCGATGGGCTCCGACGACGTCGAGGCGATCAACGCCATCTCCGGTGAGCGCTGCAATCCGCACCCGCATAATTTCACCGACCGCATGTTCCGCCCCGGCGACCAGGCCTTCTTCGACATCCTCCAGTCCTATCAGGGCTATCGCACCTGCTACTACCGGACCTTCAATGTCGGCCGGGCCACGCCGGTGCAGCACGACGCCTACAAGAAGTGCCGCCATTGGCTGGATAGCGCCATCGCCCTGATCAAGCCCGGCGTCTCGACCGACAAGGTCGCCGCGGTCTGGCCGAAGGCGGAGGAATTCGGCTTCCCGGACGAGCTGTCGGCCTTCGGCCTGCAATTCGGCCACGGCCTCGGCCTGGCTCTGCATGAGCGGCCGATCATCTCGCGCCTCGTCTCGATGGAAGCGCCGATGGAGATCAAGACCGGCATGGTCTTCGCGCTCGAGACCTATTGCCCGGCGACCGACGGCTATTCCGCCGCCCGCATCGAGGAAGAAGTCGTCGTCACCGACAAGGGCTGCAAGGTGATCTCGCTCTTCCCGGCCGAGGACCTGCCGATCGCAAATCGGTATTGAGCTCGAAAGGCCGGACAGAACTTGCTGCCCGGCCAAATCCGCATATTCTGAAGCGACAAGACCCGGAAAACGGGCGAGGATTTTGTTGACTGCCGACGACGCCAACCGGGTCGGCTCAAGGGAGGACTGCGCGATGATGCTGAGGAAGACGGCTGCCTTTGCGGCTGCGGGACTTGCTTTCGGACTGGGCTTCGGCGGCGGGGCTGCGGCCGAGGATTTTTCGCTGCGCATCGCGTCCGGCCATGCGCCGGGCGTCGTCTACGTCAATCTGATGCGCGACTTCTTCGAGGTCGAGGTCACGAAGCGCGTCGAGGAACGCACCGATCATACGGTCGCCTTCGTCGAGGGCTATGCCGGCTCTATCGTCAAGACCAGCGAGACCCTCGAAGGTGTCCAGAACGGCATCGTCGATATCGGCGGCTTCTGCTATTGCTTCGAGCCCTCCAACCTGCCGCTGCATGCCTTCCAGGTCATGCTGCCCTTCGGGCCGACCGATCCCGAGCAGAGCCTTGCCGCGGCGCAGGCGGTCTACAAGCAGACGCCCTATCTCACGAGCGTCTTCGAGGAGAACTTCAATCAGAAGCTTCTCGCGATCATCACCGACGGCGCCTACAATCTCGGGACCAAATTCGATTGGAACCAGCTTGCCGATCTGAAGGGCCGGAAAATCGGTGGCGCAGGCCTGAACCTCAACTGGCTCAACTATGCCGAGGTCGTCGGCGTGCAGGCCGGGCTTCCGGAGACCTACCAGAATCTGAGCACTGGCGTTTATGACGGCTACATCATGTTCCCGAGCGCCTGGGTGAACCTCAAGCTCCACGAGGCGGCGCCCTTCTACACGCTGATCGGTTTCGGAGCGATCACCTGGCACGGCCTTACCGTCAATCTCGACACCTGGAACGGCTTGCCGCCTGAGGTCCAGGAGATCATCGCCGAAGTCGCCAAGGAGTTCGAGCAGCAGACCGGCATCGTCAACAAGGCCGAATACGACAAGCACGTCCAGACGCTTCGCGGCGTCACGACCGTGAAGGAGCTCCCCGCAGAGGTACGGGCCGAGTGGGCGAATGCTTTGGCTTCATGGCCCCAGCAGATAGCCAAGGAGCTCGACGGCAAGGGTCTCCCGGGCAGCGACGTCCTGAAGGCACAGCTGAAGGCAGCCGAGGACGCCGGCTACACCTGGCCGGTCCGTTATCAGATCGAATAGTGCTCAAAGGGCCGGCATGTGCCGGCCCTTTCCCCACACGGCGGGCTTCATGTCGATAATCCGGTTGAACGATCTCGTGGCACGCTTCCTCATGGTGCTCGCCGCGGTCTGGGCCTTCACCCTCTGTTTCATCATCCTCGCCGACGTCGTCGGCCGGAGCTTTCTCGACATGCCGCTGCACGGCACGACCGAGATCGTCGCGAATTCGATCGTCATGATCGTGTTCCTGCAGGCCGGCTACGCCATCCGCAGCCAGGCAATGCTGCGGACCGAAGTCCTTATCGACGTGCTCGGGCCAAACGCCCGTCGTATCGCCCTTGGCTTTGCCGACCTTCTCGGTGCGGCCTTCTTCCTGATCATCGTCATCGGCGCGTTCGATCCGGCGATCCGAGGCTTCATCAATGGGGAGTTCGAGGGCGAGGGGGCGCTGCGGGTGCCGGTCTGGCCTACCCGTTTCGTCATCCTGATCGGCTCGGCCTTCGCGATCATCAATTATCTGGTGCTCTTCTACATCGACGTCTTCGCGCCCGAGAGGCACGACGATTTCGGCGAGCCGGTTCGGCATTAGCGGCAGGCGGATTAACCTATGTTCGACTCCACCACCGCCACCGTTCTCGTCATTGTCATGGGCATCCTCATCGCCCTCGGCGTCCATATCGCCGTCGCCCTCGGCATAGCCAGCGCCATCGGCATCTACCTCATCACCGACAATTTCCACGTCGTCCAGGCGATGGTCGCCTCGACCGCGACCGAAGCGCTGCGCGACTTCAACTTCGCCGTCATTCCGCTCTTCATGCTGATGGGCGAGTTCATCCTGCGCACCCGCGCCATCGAGGATATCTATGTCGCCATCAATCGCGGCCTGAAGCGCATTCCCGGCCGCCTTGCCGTCGCGACCGTTCTCGGCAACGCCGTCTTCTCCTTCGTCACCGGCGTGAGCATCGCCTCGGCCGCCGCCTTCTCGCGCATCGCCTACCCGCCGATGAAGGCAATGGGCTACCACCGCAATTTCGCCCTCGGCGCCGTCGCCGGCAGTTCCTGCCTTGGCATGCTCATCCCGCCGAGCGTGCTGATGATCGTTTGGGGCATCCTCACCGAACAGTCCGTGGGCCAGCTTTTCCTCGCGGGCGTGCTGCCCGGCCTGCTGCTGACGCTCTTCTTCATCCTCTACATTTTCGCCGTCGCGCTGATCTGGCCGCAGACCGTCGGTGAAAAGCGTCGCGGCGCGGCGACCGAGGTCTCGGACGAGATCGCCCTTTCGGAAGTCGAGATCCGCCCGCTGCGGACCGTCCTCGTCAGCTTCATCATGATCACGGCGCTGGTCACCTCTGCGCTGGGCGGCATCTGGGCCGGCTATTTCACGCCGACCGAAGGCGCCGGCGCCGGTGCGGCGATAGCGCTTATCTTCGCCTTCGTGCGCGGCATGCGCGGCAAGGAATTGATGGAGGCCATTCTTTCGGTCGGCCGCACGGCCGCGCCGATCCTGCTCCTGCTTTTGTCGGCCGCGCTCTATTCGCGCGTCCTTGCCATGTCCGGTCTCACCAACGCCGTGCAGGGGCTGTTTCTCGAATCCGGCCTGTCGCCCTTCGCGATCCTGATGATCATGCTGGGTGTCTGGTTCGTGCTCGGCATGGTGATCGATTCGATCTCGATCATGCTGCTTACCGTGCCGATCTTCGCGCCGCTGGCCATCACGCTCGGCTATGATCCGATCGGCTTCGCCATCATGGGCATCCTCGCCATCGAGGCCGGCCTGCTGACACCGCCCTTCGGCCTGTTGGTCTATACGGTCAAGGCGACGATCAGGGACAAGGACGTCACGCTGGGCGGCATCTTCTGGGGCTCCACCCCCTATTGGATCGTCATGCTCGCCCTGTTTTTCCTGATTGCCCAGTTCCCGGTCATTGCCACCTGGCTGCCGTCCCTGACATTCTAGGGGCTGATTTCCATCCATCCGGCGGCTGAAGCCGCCTCGCTGCGTTCCAAAGGAGACTGAGATGAGTGCTGCATCACCCACCGTCGGCTGGATCGGCATCGGCCGCATGGGCTATCCGATGGTCGAGCGCCTGCTGAAGGCCGGCCACAAGGCCGAGGTCTGGAACCGGACGAAGTCGAAGGCCGAGCCGCTGGCGGCGCTCGGCGCAAAGATCCGCGACAAGCCGGTCGAGCTTGCCGATGTCGACATCCTCTTCACCATGGTCTCGACCGGCAGCGATCTCGACGAGGTCTATTTCGGCAAGGACGGCGTCGCCTCGGGCGGCAAGAACAAGGTGCCGCGCATCTTCGTGGATTGCTCGTCGATCAGCGTCGAGGAGAGCGAGGAGATCCGCGGCAAGCTCTCGGCCCGCGGCGCGAGCTTCATTTCCTCGCCGGTTTCCGGCAACGGCAAGACGGTGAAGGCCGGCAAGCTGTCGAGCGTCGCCTCGGGCCCGAAGGCCGCCTTCGACGAGGTCAAGCCGCTGATCGTCACCTTCGCGCCGCGCGGCGTCGCCTATGTCGGCGAGGGCGAACTCGCCCGTATCTGCAAGATCGCCCACAACGTCATGCTCGGCGTCGTCATCCAGAACCTCGCCGAGATCACCATGCTGACCAACAAGGCCGGCGTGCCGCGCCACGCCTTCCTGGAATTCATGAACAATGGGGTCATGGGCTCGATCTTCACGCGCTACAAGTCGAACGCGCTGGTCAATCTCGATTTCACCACCACCTTCACCCCGTCGCTGCTTCGCAAGGACCTCGACCTCGGCCTCGAAGCGGCGCGCAATCTCGAAGTCCCGATGCCGGTGACGGCCGCGACCCGCGAGGCGGTACAGGCGCATTTCGGTGCGGCGATGCTGAAGCAGGATCCGGAAGAATATCTGGCGGCCGATTTCGCCGCGCTGATCGAGACGGTGGCACTCGCCTCGGGCGTCAAGCTCGAGCCGGAAGGCGTCAACGTTCCGACCGGCCTCGAGACGCCGGACGCCTGAGCCGATGGCGTCACCGCGTCTCGATGTGAAAATCGTCGGTGAGGGCGACAATCTCGTCCTCATCAACGCGCTCCTCAGCGACCGCACGGCGTACGAGCCGCTGGCCGGGTGTCTCGCTGGCCAGCGCCGGCTGATTATGGTCAACCTGCCGGGCTTCGGCGCCTCGCCGAAGACGGCAAAATCGCTCGACGATTATGCCGATGCCGTCGCCGGCCTCTTCGACGATCTCGCGCTGCCGCCCTCGACCGACATCCTCGCCAACGGCCTCGGTAGCTTTGTCGCCTTAAAAATGGCGATCCGGCATGGCGACAGGTTCCGCAAGATGGTGCTGGTCGGCAGCGGCGCGGCTTTTCCCGAAGCCGGACAGGCGACCTTCCGGGCGCTTGCCGGCAAGGTCGACGCCGAAGGCATGGCAGCCGTCGCCGGCGCCGCCATCAAGCGGATGTTTCCGGACGACTATGCCGCGGCCAACCCGGCCGTGGTCGCCGAGCGCGAGCGCGTGTTCAAGTCGATCGATCCGGACGTCTTCGCCATGTCCTGCCGGCTCCTCGCCGCGCTCGACCTCGGCCCGGATCTCCACAAGATCCGCAACCCGACCCTCGTCGTCATCGGCGCCGTCGACGGCGCCACCCCGCCTTCCATCGGGCACGATCTCGCCCGCCGGCTTCCGGACGGCCGCGCCATCGAGATGGCGGGCGTCGGCCATGTCCCGCATGTGCAGGTGCCGGACGAGTTCATCGCGGCGATCGGGCCATTTTTGGGGTTGAAAGCGCGACAGCGCTAACCCTCTCCCATGGGGAGAGGGCCGCCGCGCTTGGAGCGAAGCGACTTAGCGCGACGGGGTGAGGGGGTAGAGCGCATATTTGGTTGCACCGACTACTGATCGGCGTCGTACGCCCTCACCCTTTTCGCCTAATTCGCTGCGCTCATAAGGCTCAAAGCCCTCTCCCCACGGGAGAGGGAGAAAACCTCAATCCCAATCGAGCATCTTCGGCAGGCGGCCCTTCTGCTTCAGCGTACCGAGAATTCCTTCGGGGAAGAACATCAGCACGGCCACCAGCATGAGTCCGGTCGCGACGATGTTCAGTTCCGTCGCCCCGAACCAGGCGACGAAGAACTCGTTGGCGCTGATGAAGAGCACGGCGCCGACCACCGGTTCGGCGACCGTGCCGCGTCCGCCGAGGATGGTCATCAGCACGAATTTCGCCCCGACCAGGATCGACAGGAAGATCACCGGGCTGAGATAGGTCATGTAATAGCCCCACAGCGCGCCGGCCATGCCGATGAAAAAGCCGGATAGCGCGAAGGCGAGGATCTTGTAGAGCCGCGTCGGCACGCCGGCGACTTCCGCCTTGGTCTCGTCCTGCGAGATGGCGCGAAGCCCCAGCCCGAATTTCGAGCGGCGGATGCGGTAGGACATGTAGGTCGCGCCGATCGCGAGAGCGAGCATGTAGTAATAGAAGGGCAGCTTCACGATCTCGACCGGCAGGTCGAGGAGCGGCAGGCTGATGCCGTTGGCGCCGCCGATATAGTCCCAGTTGTCGAGCAGGATCTTGGTGAGCAGCACCAGCGCAATGGTCGAGATGATGAAGGTCGGCCCGCGCGTCCGCAGCATGACCCAGCCGAGCACAAAGCCGATGGCGGTGGCTATCAGGCCGGCCAGCGGCGCGGCGATGAAGGGCGAGACGCCGTAATAGGCGAAGAAGATCGCCGCCGCGTAGCCGCCAATCGCGAAGAAGACATTGTGCCCGAGCGAGATATAGCCGGCATAGCCGCCGATGATGTTCCAGCTCGAGGCGATGGCGACGTTCATGTAGATGAAGAGCAGCATGTGCAGCCAATAGCTCATGCCGCCGAAGGCGAGCTGCATGAGCGGGAATCCGAGCGTCGCAACGAGCAAGAGCCCGATGAAAACCCGCCGGCTCATCGAGCGGCCGTCGTTGGTGGTCGCGCTCTTCTCTGGGAAGATGTTCTCAGCCGAGGTCATCGGTAGTCTGCTTTCGAAAGCGAGGCACTTGCCCGGAAAAGACGGTTCCCTCTCCCATAGGGAGAGGACTCTTTCTCTTGGCGAGGCGAAGCCGAGCCTAGAGAAAGATGGTGAGGGGATTCGGCGTCGATGGCCTGGGCGAAATGTGCCCGAAGCAACCTCTCCAACCCCTCACCCTTCTCGACTAATTCCGCCGGATTAAATCCGGGGTCATAAGGCTCAAAGCACTCTCCCTTTGGGAGAGGGGGCGAGGCCGCGAACGTCACCCTGATCATCGCCTCAAAACTCCGACTTCTTGCCGAGCAGGCCCTGCGGCCGGACGAGCAGGATGAAAAACAGGGCGAGGTAGAAGGTGACGGGCGACCAGGTCGGTCCGAAATTCGAGCTGACAAAGGCCGCGATCACCGAGAGCGCCAGTGCGCCGATCAGCGCGCCGAGAAGGCTGCCCATGCCGCCGAGCACGACCAGCGACAGGAGGATCGCGACGAACTCCCAGTGCTTGCTCGGGTAGACCGAGAAGAGGAAGGAAACCATCGCCCCCGATGCGCCGGCGAGCGCCATGCCGATGCCGAAGACATACATCGAGATACGGTCGACATTGACGCCGACGACCTCGGCCGCGGTGCGGTTATGCGTCGTCGCGCGGATCGCGTAACCGGTCCGCGTATATTGCAGGAACGCCCAGAGCCCGCCGAGGATGGCGATACTGGCGAGCGTCGCATAGAGCTGGCCTTCCGGCAGGTAATATGGCCCGAACAGAATGGCGCTCGACGCATAGTCCGGATTGGTCGAGCGATAGATGTTGGAAAACAGGAAGCCCAGCGTTCCCTCGATGACAAGCGCCATGGCGAAGGTCAGGAGCACGCTGACGCCGCGCTTCTGCGGATCGGCGATCGAGCGCGCGAAGAGGAGCTTGTAGACGACGATGCCGACGACGAACATCGCCGGCATGACGATGACCACCGAGAGGATCGGGTCGACCGCGTAGAACTTGAACAGCCCGAAGGTCATGAAGGCGGCGACCATGATGAAGGCGGCGTGCGCCAGGTTGATGATGCCCATGACGCCGAAAATCAGCGTCAGGCCCGACGCCATCAGCGCGAAGACGCCGCCAAGCGTCAGGCCGAGGATGATGATCTGGATATTCTGGGTCATCCATTCGTCCCTGTGCGCGAGCGCTTCCGGCCGAGATAGAGCTCCTCGATGCGCGGATCGTTGAGGATCGTCGCGGACGGGCCCTCGAACATCGCCTTGCCGAGATCGAGCACGCAGCCCCAATCGGCGAATTGCAGGCCCATGCGGGCATTCTGCTCGACGACGATGATGGTGATGCCGGCGCTCTTGAGCTGGTTCATGCTGTCGAAGATCTGCCGCGATACGATCGGCGCGAGACCCAGCGACGGCTCGTCGAGCATGATGATCTTGGGCCTGAGCACCATGGCGCGGCCGAGGAGCAGCATCTGCTGCTGCCCGCCCGACAGCGTCTTGGCGAGCTGGCTGTTGCGCTCCTTGAGGATCGGGAACATGCCGTAGACGCCCTCGATACGGCGGTCGACTTCGGTCCGGTCCTTGAGGATGTAGCCGCCCATCCGCAGGTTCTCGCGGATGGTCATGTCCGGGAAGAGGCTGCGATCCTGCGGCACGAAGCAGATGCCGCGATGCAGGATCTCGTCGGTACGGAGGCCGCTAAGCGCCTGGCCCTCGAAAGTGACGCCGCCGCGCCGCGGCTTGAGGAGCCCGCAGACCACCTTCAAGAGCGTCGACTTGCCGGCGCCGTTCGGCCCGATGATGCAATAGCTCTTGTCGGCTTCGATCTTCAGCGACAGGCCGGTCAGAATATCGGGCCCGATGCCGTAGCCGGCGACGATGTCGTCGATCTCGAGGAGCGCCATCAACCGACTCCCAGATAGGCTTCGAGAACCTGCGGATCGGCCTGGATGTCGGCCGGCGAACCCTTCGCCAGCACTTTGCCATAGGCCATGACCACGACCGGGTCGCAGATATTCATCACGACGTCCATGTTGTGCTCGACGATCAGGAAGGTGATGCCCTGCGCGCGGAGCGCCTGGACGCGGTCGATGATCGTGTCGAGAAGGGCGGGGTTGATGCCGCCGGCCGGCTCGTCGAGGAGGATGATCTGCGGCTTCGCCATGAGTGCCGAGGCGAGGTCCATCAGTTTCTTCTGCCCGTAGGAAAGCTTCGCCGCCGGTGCGTTGGCCAACGCCTCGATCCCGACGAAGGCGAGCAACTCCATCGCCCGGTCGCGCTCGTCGCTGAGGATGCTCGACTTCAAGAGGTCGAAGACCCCGGCTGGCGGCGACTGCACGACAAGGTTTTCGAGGACGGTGAGGTCGCTGAGCTGTCGGCTGATCTGAAAAGTCCGGCTGATGCCGCGCCGGGTGATCTGGTGCGGCTCGAGCGCCTCGATATTCCGTTCGCGAAAGCGGATCGTGCCGCTGTCGGCCTTGTGCAGGCCGTTGATCATGTTGAAGACCGTTGTCTTGCCGGCGCCGTTCGGCCCGATCAGGGCGGTGATGGTGTGCTCTTCGACGTCGAAGCTACAGCCGTCTACCGCCCGGATGCCGCCGAAGGACTTGGCGAGATCGCGTATTTCAAGAAGCGCCAATTCACCACCTGCGGCTACCCTCTCCCATGGGGAGAGGGCCGCCGTCCTTTGCGAACGGTAGCGAGCTTAGGACGGCGGGGTGAGGGGTTGAGGCGCCAGTTGTCTGCCGCAACCGGCGAAGCCTTCGCACGATACGGACCGGCCCCAACCCCTCACCCTTCTCGCCTAAATTCGCTTTGCTCATTAAGGCTCAAAGCCCTCTCCCTATGGGAGAGGGTTCCGCGCCGCCTACCAGTTCGGCTTCGGCCAGACGACCGGCGCGGTGCCGGGGAATTCGTCGGTGGGATAGACGAATTTCAGCTCGCCGCCCTGCCACTGGGTGATGATGAAGCTCTTGTCGATCGGCAGGCCCTTCTCGTCCCAATGAAAGTCGCCGAGGATCGTCTTCACCGGGGCTTCGGCCGTGCGCGCCGCGAGCCACTCGCGGAGCTTCTCGTTGTCGGTCGAGCCGACTGCCGCGACTGCCTCCGCCATGCCCTGGCAGGTGGCGAAGGGGATGGCGTTATCCTCGTCCGGCTCCTTGCCGTATTTTTCCTTGAAGGCCGCGACGAAGTCCTGGTTGGAGAAATCCTTGCCGGCGAGTGTTCCCTTCCATTCGACGGCCGGATGCCAGGCCGAGTGGATCAGGATGCCTTCGGCCGCTTCGGCAAGCTACTCGTGGAATTCCGCCTGCGTGCCCTGACCCATGATCGCGACCTTCGGCTGGTAGGCGATGGTCTTGAAGGCGCGGATGAGCTGGATCGCCTCGTCGGGCGAGGCGGTGAAGCCGACGACGAGTTCGGCGCCGGTCTGCTTCACCGTGTTGGCGAGCGTGATCCAGTCCGAGAAGCCCTCCTCCGGCCATTGCTGCTTGAGAACGACCTCGATGCCGGAATCGGCGAGCGCGCCCGGCGCCAGGTCGATCACCTTGTCGGTGCCGGCGATCTCGCGCTTGTCGCCGGTCAGCCCGGCAACGGCGGCATTCGCATAGAAGTCGTCTGCCCAGACGACGGCCGCCGTCTTCGGCATCTGGTCCGGCTTGACGAGATCCTTCATCAGCCCTGCATAGGACTTGCCGAGATACTCGGCGGCGTTCGGCTGGAAATTGAAGAGATAGTGGTAGCCGCGCTCATAGATCTGCAGGGCGACGCCGGACGGGATCGGATAGACCCGCTTGTTCTGTTCGGCGACCGAGGACTGCGCGAAGGTAATGCGGCTGGAGAAGGTACCCAGCAGCACACTCACCTTGTCCTGGTTGATGAGGCGCTCGATCTGGGCCTGGCCGGTCTCGTTGACCGACTGGTTGTCGCTTGAGACGAGCGTCGCCGGCTCGCCGAGAAGGCCGCCGGATTTGTTGATGAGCTCGACGCAGAGGTCGTAGCCTTCTTTGTGCTTCTGGCCGTTGGTGGCGAGGCCGCCGGTGAGCGGCAGCGACGCGCCGAAGCTCACTTTCTCGGCCTGGGCCGGCGGCGCAGCAAGCATGGCCGCGCCGATAATGGCTGGCCCCATCAGATATCTCATCGTGATTCCCTCCCTTGGGATTGGTGCTGATGCCCCGGGGCGGTTTTCCGCTTCTCCGGCTATGACAGGATCAATTGTTGAAAAGCGGCGTTTACTCTCCCGATGCTCGGCGCGTCAGGCGGAATCTCCCCCGCCGCGGCGCCGGACTTTCAAGTCGTTTCTATGTTTCTTGAGAAGTTCTCTAGGGAACTTTGAGAGCCAAAGCTTTCCAGATTTCCAAGGGCTTGTCGAATTCGTTTTTCACGATCTACGGCTTTTCGGGCCGGTCGCGGTTTGCGGACCGAATTGAAGCCGTCTTGCCGCCATGCGATAGAAGCGCCGGAACAAGCGTAACGCGTAAGATCAGGAAGGTCGCGTCGGCATGGAAACTGGGCTCCCCGGAGCGAAGGAGGCGAGCTACCGTCTGCTTGGCCTCCAGGCGCTGGTCCAGGAGAACGGCGTCATCCTGAAACGCGGCACGACGCGGCTGTTCCTCGAGGGCAAGGACGTCGCCGAGCTCCTCGACCTCCTGGTCGAGCGCCTGACCGGCGGCCGCTACTTCGAGGTCACCCGGCTCAAGGCCGAGGTCAGCGGCGAACAGCGCGAGCCGCTTGTCGCCCTTGTCGAGACGCTGAAGGCCCATCGCTTCATCGTACCGGCGGAGGAGGCCGGATCGGCCCGCCGCGAAGACGTCTTCTTCTGGAACTACCGCACGAATTTTGCTGCCGTCATCGGCGAATTGTCCGATGTCCATCTGACTGTCTTCGGCGTCAATTCGATCGCGCTGGCGCTGCTCGGCAATCTGCGCGGCTGCGGCTTCCGCGACGTCACCTTCGTCGACCATCCTTCGCTCCGTAACCTCGATTATTTCGACAGCAAGCGGAAGCTTCGCGCCGAGATCGCCGCGGCGCTCTCCGTGCCGCCGCGGGATTTCGACGAGTGGTCGGCGGAGAACAAGCGGCCCGACGGTTGCTTCGTGCTGTGCAGCGATTTCGGCGGGCGCCCGCTGATCCGCGACTGGAACAGGTTCTGCGTCGAGCGCGGCGTCATGCTCTATCCGGTCGTGCTTCTCGACCACATCGTCCATCTCGGCCCGATGATCGTGCCGGGCGAGGGGCCTTGCTACGAATGCCTGTGGGCGCGCCAGAATTCGAACCTTGCCGACGTGGCGCGCGTTCGTGCCGGCGAGATGGATGCCGATCTCGGCCAGCAGGCGATCGGCTATCTCCAGCCGATGGCGCGCGCCGCCGCCGATTTCGCCGCACTCGAACTCATGAAGATCTTCTCGACGCCGTTGCCCGGCGGCAAGATCGGCCGCATCCTCGACGTCGACCTGATGGGGCCATCGGTCGAGAGCCGCGAATTCCTGAAAGTGCCGCGCTGCCCGGTCTGCGGCGATGTCGTGCCGAAGGCCAAGCCGCAGCCGGTCGAAGCTGCGCCGGCCGAAGGGGTTGCCGCTCAGCCGAAGGTGGAAGGTGCGCCTGCCGAAAAGAGTGCGCGGCAAGGAGACGAAGAGCAGAAGCCCGAAGAACAGAAACCCGCGGCCGAGCCTCTCCCCGCCAAGGATGTCGCCTGATGTTTGTCGGCGCGGGCGGCGTCAGCACACTCGCCGGCAGCCTCGACCTCCTGGTCGACGACCGGCTTGGCATCATCCGGCGCATCGGCCCGGCCGAAGCCGAAGCCGGCGCCCCCGATTTCTTCCACGCCGAAGCCGAGATCTGCGACACCAGCGCTTTCGGCGGACCGCGTGCGCGCCGTCTGGCTGGCGCCGCCTCGACCGAACGGCATGTGGCGCTCGAATCCGCCACCGCCTTGGCGCTCGCCGGCTACACCGCGGCGCTTTACGACCGCCAGGTCCTGCCGCTTGCCGGCTCCGCCGAGGCGCCCTTCGCGAGCGCCAAGCCCTCCGCCTTCGCGCTCTTCAGCAAGGCGCAATATGACCAGCCCGGCTTTCCTTATGTGCCGGTCACCGACGCGACGCCGCTCCGCTGGGCGAGCGCCATCGATCTCGCCACCGGCGAGGAAGTGCATTTGCCGGCGGCCTTCGTCTTCTACCCGTTCCCCTATCGCCGGCGCGGCGGCGACCTGCCGATCGTGCCGTCCAATGCCGCCGGCATCGTCTGCGGCGAGAGCGTCGCGGAGACCGCCCTTGCCGGCCTCTACGAGATCGTCGCCCAGGACGCCGCCGCGCTCTTCTGGCAGGCGCAGAGCGCACCGCCGCAGCTCAAGCTGCCGACCTTGCCCGAGCCGGTCCGCGACCTCGTCGCCCGCTTCGAGAAGATCGGCGACCGCATCGTCATCCTCGATGCCGCCACCGACAGTACGATCCCGGCCTTCGTCGCGATCCTTTCCTCGCAGCGTGCCGGCGAACCGGCCTTCGTTCTCGAGTGCGCCGCCGATCTCGATCCCGGCACGGCGGTGGCGCGTGCCCTGATCCGCCTCGCCGAGACGCGCCGGCGCAGCCGCGACGCGCTGCACGCCCTGCCGCCGGTGACGCCCGCCAATGACTGGGAGGATCTGGTCGAGCCGGTCGATCATCTCCGCTTCGCCGCCGATCGCGACAACCGCCGTTATTTCGATTTCGCCTTCGCCACCGATCTCGACCGCGATTTCAACGATTACGAGCCGCGCCCGCCCGCCTCCTTCGATGCGGACCTCGACGCCTGCGTGCGCCTGATCGCGACCGGCGGCCATCGCGCCTATGCCGCCAACCTGACCACCGACGATATCGGCCTCTTCGGACTGAATGTCTGTCGGGTCGTCGTGCCCGGCTACCTGCCGCTCGCCACCGGCTATCGCTTTCGCCCGCTGGGCGCCGCCCGTCTCTACGAGACGCCGCGCCGCCTCGGCTATCGCGGCGTCAAGCAGGGCGAACCGGACAATCCCGCGCCCCATCCCTTCTTCGTCTGAGCCATGACGATCGTCGAACCCGGAGCCGAAATCACCGAGCGCATCGAGCCCGAACTCGTGCCGATCGATGAGAAGTCGCGCCGCGTCCAGTATGTCGATCTCATCCTCGGCGCATGGCGGGCGCGCGAGGCGGCCTACCAGCTTGCCGCCGGCATGGAGATCGAGCTCGGGCCGATGCCGGGCGTCGAGAAGGAGGAGGGCGCCATCACCATCGGTGCCCCCGCCATCGACGTCGAGGCCGCCGGCGACCCGCTCATCAACCAGGCCTGGGACGATGCCTGCCGCATCGTTGCAGCACTTCCCGGCGGCGCCATCGTCGTGGTGCTGGCGCCGCGCTTCGACCTGCCGCTCCGCGTCGAGAATGAGTGGTTCTTCCACTTTCTTCGGCGCCTCGGCCAGCCGGTCGTCATTATCGGCAAGGACCCGCCGCTGCAGGTCGTCGGCAAGTCGCCCTTCGAGCGCCGCCGCAGCGTCGTCTCGCCGGAATGGGAGATCCGCCCCGACAAGGTTGGCCCCGAACGGATGCGCCTGTTGCGCCTGTTCCCCGGCCTGATGCCGCGAGCGGTCGCCGAATTCGCCCGCATGATCGACGATACCGTCACGCTGATCCCGGCCGGCCCGAACCATTTCCTCATCCCGACCGCCTTCCGCGAGATCGATCCCCGCTACGCGGCGCGCGATTTCGACGCGCTGGAAGAGATCGAGGCGATGGACGACGGCTTCCGGGCGCTCGCCCAGAGCTACTGCACCAGCCATTTCGCCGAGGCCGATATGCTGGCCGATCTGGCGCTTCGGCATTTTCGCTGGGGCGGCAAGGACCTTGCGATGGACCTCGTCGCGCGCGCCCGGATCGTGGCGCGCAATCCGGCCGAGGTCGCGCGGGCCGAACTCGTCGCCCGCGAGATCGCGCTGTTCGAGCGCCGCTTTGCCGAAATCGTCGCCCTGCCGGATCTCTCGCCGCGCGCCCCGGCGGCGTCGCTGCAGAGATGGCAGCGGCTGAAGGACTGGGCAGCCTTTGCCTCCGGCGACATGAGCCAGGCCCAACAGGTCGTCGCACCGGCGTTGAAGCGGCTAAGTGCAGGCGGCGCCGATACCGCCGATGTTCGCCAGCTCGATCTCATCGTCGCCGGCCGCCAGTCTGCCGGCGACGTGGAGGGCGCCTTTTCGCTTGCCCGCAGCGTCGCCTCGGCGCTGTCGCATCAGGGCGACGGTGCCGATCGGCGGCTGATCTTCGAGAATGCCATGACGCTCGCCCGCCTCCACGAGGCCCGCGGCGAGACCGGATCCTACGCGGCCGAGGTCGAGCGCGGCTTCACGACTGCCTTCGGCGCGCGGACCGGCAGCGATCTCATCCGCCTGAACGTCATGCGCGCCAAGGCCGCATCCGATCCCGAGATTGCCCGGCTTTGCTGGCTGCGGGCCGCGTTGATCTGGCTCGGCCACGAGCCGCGCGAGGGATTGAGCCGCGACGCGATCCTCGCCGTGCTCGGCAAGACCGACACGCCGCAGGCCGAGCTCGAGAACGAGATGGCGACGGCGCTGGTCACCGCGCTGGAGAAGGCCTGGCCGGAAATCGCCGACAAGGGCCCGGCCCGGCAGCCCGATATAAGGCCGGCCTTCGTCCTGCCGTCGATCTTGCCGCGCCGGCTCTATGGCGGCCCCGGCGCCAGCCTACTGTGGACGCCGGAATCGATGATCGCGCAGCCGCCGACACCGGCGATCGCGAAGCTCATCCGTCGCGCCTGCGCCGGCATCGCCGTGCTCTGCCCGCCCTTCGCCAAGATCGAGGGCGGCACCATCTCGGTCGACACCAATCTCGGCAAGGACGTACCTGCCACCCGCGAGGAGGCGCTGTCGGTGGCGCTGCGGGCGCGGCTCGAGGAATTCGCTTTCGGCGAGACGACAGGCCGCCTCGCTCCGCTGGAGCGCGACCGGTTGTCCGGCTATCTCGATATACGCCTCTCGCCGATCGTCGCGGAAGTCATTGCCGCCGACGACCGCGCTCTGGTCACCTTCAAGCGGTATTTGCCGCGCCTTCGCCTTGCCGGCGCCGAAGCGCAGCTCGTCGCCTATATCGCGAAAAGCGGCGGCGACCTTCTGCCCGGCCTGCCGCCGGCGCCGGGCTTCTCGCCCGAGGAAACCGAGAAGCTCGTTCGCCGGCTGGAAAAGGCATCGATCCTGCGTGCCGACATGAAGCCCGCCTAGCCACGTCGTGATGCGTTGATGTTGGGGACTGCCCTCAGCCAATCCCGCTCGTCCCCGCTGCGAGCGGGGACCCAGGGCCACAAACTCAGGTCGTGCCGCGAAACCCTGGGTTCCTCCTCGGGCTTGACCCGAGGATTTCGCGGGAATGAGCGGAGTGGGTGGATTGATTCCACCTCATAACATCAGCCCTTACTCCACGAAGACCGTGATCCGGTCCGATCGTCCGGTCGCATCGACCACCGAGAGTGTGACGAAGCCGGCGCCGTCCGGTTGCCAGGTCTCGGAACGTGCGAAGGGCGGTCGCCCGATCGGTACGCCATTGGCGAAGAAGGTGAAGGGCGGCTCGCCGTTGCGGATCTTGATGACCAGCGGGCCGGGGTCGCCGGCGGCCAAACCGAGATCGACGGCGGCGCCGTCCATCGGGAAGGCGATTTCCGGATCGGTATCGCGCGCCACGACCTGGCTGTCGGGATGGCGGAAGCGGCGGAGCGGCGGCGGCAACTCGGCGGTGTTCGCCTCGATCGTGCCGGGCGGCGGTCCGAGGAGCGGCACCCGGCTCGGCCCGATCCGGTCGAAGGCCTCGAAGAGGACCGGCGCGGCGGAGGTCAGGCCGGACAGGCCCGAGACCGGCGTACCGTCCGGCCGGCCGATCCAGACGCCGACGACGTAGCGCCCGTCGAAGCCGATCGCCCAGGCGTCGCGATAGCCGTAGGACGTGCCGGTCTTGTAGGCGATGCGGCCCGGCGAACCATTCACCGGCGGCGGCACGTCGGCGAGGATGTCGGCGACATACCAGGCGGCGCTTCGCTCCAGGACCGGCGAACCTTCGTCGACGACCGGCGGTTCCTTTCCGCCGACGCCGTCATGCAACGCCAGCGGCGTGCCGCCGCGGGCGATCGAACCATAGACCGCGACGAGATCGCGGAGGCTGAGGCCGACGCCGCCGAGGCCGATGGCGAGGCCCGGAGCCGAAAGGTCAGGCAGCATCGGATGCGCCGCGGCCCGCTTCAGCCGCGCCACCAGCCGCGCCGGCCCGACCGCGTCGAGCACCACGACCGCCGGCACGTTGAGCGATTGCGTCAGCGCCTCGCGGATCGTGACGGTGCCGCGATATTCGCCGTCGAAATTGGTCGGCGCATAGCCGGCGAACGCCGTCGGCCGGTCCTCGATCAGGCTTTCAGGATGGGCGAGGCCCTGTTCGAAGGCGAGGCCGTAGATCAGCGGCTTCAAAGTCGAACCCGGCGAGCGCAGCGCCCGCGTCATGTCGACGAAGCCGTCGCGCGACTCCTCGAACAGGCCGGCCGAGCCGACCGAGGCGAGGATGTTGCCGCTGCGGTGGTCGGCGACGACGATCGCCGCCGAGAGCTTCGGCCCCAGTGCCGCGATGCGCTCGCGCGCCAGTGTTTCGAGCGAAGCCTGAAGCTCCCGGTCGATCGTCAGCTTGAGAACCGACACCTCCGGCTGCGCCTTCAGCGCCGCCTGGCCGAGATGGGCGGCGAGCATCGGGAATGCGCGCCGCGCTTCCGGAACACGCTCATGCTTGGCTGCGGCTGCGGTCTCGCCGTCGATCACGCCCGCCAGCTCCATCCGGTCGAGCACGCGGTCGCGGGCGGCGCGCGCCGCGGCGCGGTCGCGGTCCGGGCGCCTTGCCTCGGGCGATTGCGGGAGGGCGACGAGCAGCGCTGCCTCCGCCACCGTCAGCCGTTTCGGCTCCTTGCCGAAATAGGCGAGGCTGGCGGCGCGAATGCCTTCGAGATTGCCGCCATAGGGGGCGAGCATCAGGTAGATTTTGAGGATCTCGTCCTTGCTGAACTGCTTTTCAAGCGCCCGCGCCATGGCGATCTGGCGAAGCTTGCCGTCCGGGCTTCGCGTCTGCTGCTCGGAGGCGAGCCGCGCCACCTGCATGGTCAGCGTCGAGGCGCCCGAGACGATATGGCCCGAGGTGACGAACTGGCCGGCAGCGCGCAGCAGCGCCAGCATGTCGATGCCGTCATGCTCGAAGAAGCGCTTGTCCTCATAGGCGATCAGCATGTCGAGGAAATGCGGATCGACATCGGCCTTCTCCACCGGAAGGCGCCAGCGGCCGTTGGCGATGGTGAAGGGCCGCAGCAGCCGATCGGAGCGATCGACGACGACGCGCGAGGTCGGGAAGACCTGGGTGTCCTTCGGCGCCGGAAACCGGTTCTCGATGTCCCGGATGAATTCGAGACCGGCGAAGATCGTGGCGACCAGAAGAAGAAGCAGGAGCAGGAAGATGCCGAGGACCGCGCGGCCGGTTCGCCGCCGCGGGGTCGCATGGATGATCTGCACGTCCGTGGTCACGGCTCTTGCCTATGCCGCGGCACGGCGGCGATATCCTCTCCCATAGGGAGAGGGCCGCCGTTCTTGGCGAACGTAGTGAGCCTTAGAACGGCGGGGTGAGGGGTTGAGGCTTTTGTTTGTGGCAAGGCTCGTCGACCGCTGGCGTCGTACACCCTCACCCTTCTCGCCTAAATTCGCTTCGCTCATTAAGGCTCGAAGCCCTCTCCCCACGGGAGAGGGTACCGGCGGCCACCACCTCTTTGTCATCGCTTTCACCGCGTCGGTCCCACGACCTCGACCTTGCCGGTCGCTGTGCGGGCGAACAGTTCGGGCCGGTACATGTCCTCGACGGTCGCGCCGGGCTGGGCGAAGACGCCCGGCGACACCGCCCGCATCGTGTAGGCGACGCTGAATTCCTGCGCGTCGCCCTCGGCGCGGTTGAGCGCCGCCACGAAGCGGTCGGTGCGCGCCTCGGTGTGGACCGCCGTGTTGTCGACCGATAGCCAGTCATAGGCGCTGACCTGGCCGCTCGCCGAGAGGTTCGGGTTCTCGATCTCGAAGCCGGCCGGGATCGGGTCGACGACGAGCAGGCGTCCGCCGCGCGACCGGTCGCCCGTCACCGTCAGCACGACGACGAAGCGGTCGTTCTGGCCGACGGTCGCGATGTCGACGGCGTTGCCCTCCGGAGTGAAATATTCGCGCAGGATCGAATAGCCGTTGCCGCCGGCCGGTTCAGGCACGCTTGGCACGCCGGTCGTGGAAACCACCGCGTCGAGCGGCTGCTGGCCGAGATTCTCGATCGAGACCGGGGTGGAGGCGAGCCGCGTTCCGTCGAATTTACGGAAGAGCGGCCCGTCCACGGTCTCGCCGTCGATCGAGAATTTCGATTCCGACGCGTCACGGATGAGGGCTGCGGCGGCGAGCATCATCCAGCTCTGCTCCTGCGTGCTCGTCCACCGCTTGCTTTCCGCCGAGGCGGCGATCCGGGTTGCGAGTTTGCGGATGTCGACCGACTGCGTCTGCGTCTCGGCGGCGAGCGTCAGCACGGCCGCTTCGTCGCGAAGCTTGGTGCCGTAGTCGACCCGCCACTTGTTCGGGTCGTCGGGCTTGCGGTCGAGATCGGCGAGCGCCGCCGCGAAGGCCGCATCGGTCCGCCGCCGGTCGCCGTAAAGCGCCAGCGCCGCACCGATCTGCGCCTTGGCGAGCGGTGTCGCGAAGGCGTCGAGCTTCGATTCCGCATAATAGCGGAGATCGCCAATCGCTGCCTTGCCGGCCCGCGCCAGGACATAGAGGGCATAGGCGATGTCCTCGCCGCCATTGGTGAAGTCCTGGGCATAGGAGAGGCGGTTCTGGAGATTGGAGAGCGCGAAGTCCCGCGCCTGCTGCGGCACGTCGAAACCGCGCTCCGCCGCCCGCGTCAGGAAGTCGGTGACATAGGCGTCGAGCCAGAGGTCGCCGCCATCATACGGTCCCCAGAGACCGAAGCTGCCGGACGACGTCTGCTTAGCAAGCACGCCGGCAATCGCCACCTGGACGCGCTCATGCACCTCCGTGTCGCTGGCGATGCCGATCGAGCCGGCCACGTCATCGAGATAGACGAGCGGCAGGGCGCGGCTCGTCAATTGCTCGGCGCAGCCATAGGGGTAACGGTCGAGCGCCGCGAGGATGCCGGCAACATCGAGTCGTCCGGCGCCGCCGAGCGACACCGTCACCGAGGTCGTGCCGGGCACGAATTCGGCCAGCGTGTCGCCGCCGACGGTCAGCCGACCGCCGCCATTGACGGCGACGATGTTCCGCCGCGTCACGTCCGCTCCCGGCGGCCGCACGCCGAGCACGAGATCCATCGGGAACGCCTCGCCGGAGGGCGGCGAAAGCGTGATCCTGATCTCATGGTCGCCGGGCGTGGCGCCGGTGATCGACACCGTCACGCTCGTCCGCTGCGCCGCCGCGAGCGGGATCGTCCGCTCCATGTCTTCGGCGGCCAGCGTCAGGCCTTCGCCGGCTTCGATGGCGAGACGATAGTCGCCTGCCGCGCCGGCGACATTGTTGATCTCGACGAGGAGCCGCGACGAGTCGCCGGTCGCCAGGAAGCGCGGCACGCTCGCCGCGACCACGACCGGATCGCGGACGATGACATCCTTCTCGGCATGGCCGACGGCATCGTCGGTCCAGGCCATCGCCATGACGCGCACCGAGCCGTTGAACTCGGGCAGATCGAAGCTGACTTCGGCGTTGCCGTCCGGGCCAACCTCGACAATGCCGGAGAAGAAGGCCACGAGCTTCTGGGTCGGGGGAGGCGCCTGCAGCCGGCCCGAGCCGCCGTCGCCGCCCGAGCGCACCGAGCCGGGCTTGCCCTGCGTCCGGTCGATCAGCAGGCCGTAGAGGTCGCGGATTTCGGTGCCGAGGCGGCGCTGGCCGAAATACCAATCGTCCGGCGCCGGCGTCTTGAACTCCGTCAGGTTGAGGATGCCGACATCGACCGCGGCGACCGTGATGAAGGCCGACGTATCCGGCTTCAGGTTGCCGAGCGTCACCGGGATTACCATCGGGCCACGCGGCCGGATCTCGTCGGCGATGCCGAGCGAGACCGAAAGCTGGCGGTCGCCGGGCGCGACCTTGGCCCAGGTGATCCCCAGCGCCCGCGACGGCATGCGCTTCGCCTCGACGTCCATCGGCCGGTAGAGCGCGGCCGAGACATAGGCGCCTGGTCCCCATTCCTCCGTGACCGGCAGGTCGACGACGGTGCCGCCTTCCGGCACGTCGACGGCCTTCATGGTGATCAGGCGGTTGTCGATGACAGAGACCAGCGCGATGCCGGCGAAGCGCGGATCGAGTCGGAGCTTCGCCGTGTCGCCGACCGCATAGGCCGGCTTGTCGAGCGCCACCTGGAGCACGTCCGGCGTCTCGACGCTCGTCGCCGCGACATACCAGCCGGCATTGAAGTCGACGCTCGAGGCGACCGGACGGTCGTCCTTGCTCGTGACGGTCAGGCGGTAGCGGCCCCAGTCGACCGGCGCCTCGATCGGCGCGGCGGACGTGATGCTGGCGTCGATCGTGCCCGAAGCGACGCGCTCGGTCGTCGTCACCGGCTCGTAGCGCCAGTTGCCGTCGACGCGATACCATTGATAGTCCGTCTCGATACGGTCGACGGTCCATTCGAGGCCGGTCGCCGCGGTGCGGGCGCCGTCCTGGCCGACCATGATCGCCTCGAAGCGGGCATCGCCGCCTTCCGGCACGTCCTCGCCCTCGAAGAGCGACTTGATGCCGATGGCGGGGCCGGCGGCCTCGATCGGGCGCTTGAGCCGGCGCTCGACGGCACGGCCATTGGTGTCGGTGAGGCGCAGGATGACCTCGCCTTCGAGTAGCCTGGTGGTCGTCATCAGGGTCGGCAGCGTGATCTCGGCAACCGCCGTGCCGTCCTCGCTCGTCTCGGCATAGAGGTCGAGCGGCTGGCGGAAGCTGCTGGCCGCGTCGTCGGCCAGGCCGAAGCTGTAGCCGGGATAGGCCTCCATCGACGTGACCGGACGCACCGTGATGTCGCCCTCGACGCGCAGGCCCGGCGCGGTCGCGCCATAGAGATATTTCGCGAGGATATCGACATTGTTCGGCGTCGTGCGGCCCAGCACCTTGGCCTCTGTCTCGATGTCGAAGGCAAGCCGTTCCGGTTCGAAGTCTTCGACGAGGAAGGCGACATCGCCGATCGCGTCGCCCTTCGGGTCGGCATAGAGCCGCGCCCGCCATGAGCCGCGCATCGAATCGCCGTCGAGCTTGACGCCGGTCGAGTAGCCACCGACGCCTCCGTCGGAGAGCGTCCAGCGATTGAACTCGACGCCGTCGGGCCGCTCGAAGACCAGCGTCATCGGCAGGTCGCCGATCGCCTCGGCCTTGGCGTCGCGGACGAGAGCGGTCAGGAAGACCGTCTCGCCCGGCCGGTAGATGCCGCGCTCGGTCGTCATGAAGACGTCGATCGGGCCCGGCGCCGGGCGTCCGTCGACGCCGCGGTCGGTGAGGTCGAAGGCGGCGCGGCCGACATTCAGGAAGGAATAGTCGGCGCCCAACTCGGCGTCGACGATCTGCGGGGCGGAGCCGCCCGCGCCACGGGCAAGGCCGGGCTCGAAGCGCGCATAGCCGTCGGCATTGGTGGTCGCCTCGCCGAGGATGTCGTCATTCGCCGCGACGAGCCGCACCTTGGCGCCTTCGACCGGCTTCGCGCTGGTCAGCGAGCGCACGATCACATGCACGCCGTCATCGGCGGAGAGCGAGGTCAGGCCGAGGTCGGAGACCACGAACCACTGCGTCGCCACCATCCCGTATTCGTCGACATTCGTGGCCGGGCTGGCGGTGATGACATAGGCGCCGGGCTTCAGCCCCGGCAGGACCTGCGACACCGGGATGGCAGTCGTGACATTCTCGTTGAGGCGCGAGGTAATGCCGATCTCGCCTTCCCAGACCTTCTCGCCGGTCTCGTCGCCGATCCGGTCGGCGTAATAGCGGCTGAGCTGCTGGAGGACGGTGCCCTCGCGGACCGCGCCGGCAAGCCCGCGGTCGCTGATCCGGTAGATCGTCGCCTTGGCCTTGTCGGTGTTGACCGAGATGACCGGGATGGAGGCGCCTTCGCCGGCCGGCAGCACATAGGCATTGCCCGAGAAGCCGATCCAGGGCGCGCGGTCGCGGACATAGAGGTCGAGCTCGGCGGTCTGCGCCAGCGTCTCACCGTCGGCCGAGGGCAGGCCGGCGCGGACGCGGACCTTGTAGCGGCTGCCATGCTTGACGCCATCGACGCAGATCTGCCGGATTTCCGGCTCGATGGCGAGGCCGCTGCCGCCTTCGACGACGATGTAATCGGCGAGTTCCGGCCGCGATATCGGCAAATCGTCGGAGAAGGAGACGCAGATGCGCGGATTGGCGGCGTCCGAATCGACGGTGTTGCTGAGGATGCGGAAGCCGTATTGTGCGACGAGCTGGTCGTAGGTGGAGCGGAGCGGCGCATTGTCGACCAGCGCCAGGCTGGCGCGATAGGAACGGATCGCCGTCTTCCAGTTGTCGCGCTTGTTCATGCCGTCGCCGAGGAGCATCAGCGCTTCCGCCTTGTCCTCGGGAGTCTCGGCGCGGAGATAGGCGTTGATCGCCCCGGCGGTGACATCGCGCCAGACATCCTGCTGCTCGGTCCAGTTCTGCGGCGAGCGGCTGTTGTTGGCCACGGCGAAGTCGAGCCAGCCGGCAACATCCTCGACCGACAGCGTGATCGCGCGACCGAAGAGGCTGGCGGCGCCGTCATAGTTACCGCCGCGATAGGCGTTGCCGCCGTCGCTGCGCAGCGTCGCGAAGCTGGCGTCATCCGGGTTGAAGCGGCGCTTGAGGTCGGCGATCAGGGTGCGCGATTCGTCGATATAGGCGCTGGCGACGAAGCTGAGCTCGCCCAGCCGCTGCCGCTCGATCGAGGGCGTCACCTCGGCGGTCATCACGATGCGCCCGGCAGTGGCGCCCGCCGTCGTCGAAAGCGGACCGAAGTCGCTCTTCAGGAAGCACCAGCCGGCTTTCTCGTTGAAGGTGAAGGCCTGGCAGGAATTGTCGGCGAGACAGGCCTGCTCGCAGCCGGGGAGGTCGACATCCTTCACCGTCTTGAGGTCGAAGCCGGCATAGTCGGCGCCGGGACTGACGATCACGCGGCGTTCCGCGGCATGGCCAGGAGCGGACGCGGCGGCGATTCCCGCGGTGAAGGCGAGCGTGAGCCCCGCGACGCGGGCCCAAACCGACAATTTGCGCATGATGAGAAGCTCCGAAACGGCCATGGCCTCTGGAAGCCGCGATCCTACGAGCCTCACCCGACCCGGTAAAGCGACGGCGGTCACATGACGCGACTTGTCATGCCGGTTGTTCGCGGCGCTACGGAATCTCTGGTCAATTTTTGGGCCTGATCAATTCCGCGCCACGGGCCTCTACCGCACTGCGCAAAAACGCGTCACTGCATTGCGGGAGCGTCATGAATGCTTTGCAAATCCCGCCAAGCACCCTCTGGCACACGACTTGCGGAATGGCGCCACGGCGTCCTCCCGCGACGTCCAGTTCCAACAGGGGGAATTACATGTTTACGAAACGGAGTGCCGCATGGTCGGCCTTGGCAGCAGCGGCGGTAACGCTGCCGCTCGCCACGGGCGCCTTTGCTCAGGAGGAGACGATCAAGGTCGGCATCCTCCATTCGCTGTCGGGCACGATGGCGATTTCCGAGACGACGTTGAAAGACGTCATGCTCATGCTCATCGAGAAGCAGAACGAGAAGGGCGGTCTTCTCGGCAAGAAGCTCGAAGCCGTGGTCGTCGATCCGGCGTCGGATTGGCCGCTCTTCGCCGAAAAGGCGCGCGAGCTGATCGAAGTGAACAAGGTTGCCGCGGTGTTCGGCTGCTGGACCTCGTCCTCGCGCAAGTCGGTTCTGCCGGTTTTCGAAGAGCTGAACAGCCTGCTCTTCTATCCCGTGCAGTATGAAGGCGAGGAAAGCTCCAGGAACGTCTTCTACACCGGCGCCGCTCCGAACCAGCAGGCCATCCCGGCCGTCGACTACCTCATGAACGACGAAGGCGTCGAGCGTTGGGTGCTGGCCGGCACCGACTACGTCTATCCGCGCACCACCAACAAGATTCTCGAGGCCTATCTCCAGGCCAAGGGCGTCGCGCCGGAAGACATCATGATCAACTACACGCCCTTCGGTCATTCCGACTGGCAGACGATCGTCGCCGACATCAAGGCGTTCGGCTCGGCCGGCAAGAAGACCGCGGTGGTCTCGACCATCAACGGCGATGCCAACATTCCCTTCTACAAGGAACTCGGCAATGCCGGCGTGAAGGCCGAAGATATCCCGGTCGTCGCCTTCTCGGTCGGTGAAGAAGAGCTCGCCGGTCTCGACACGGCGCCGCTCGTCGGCCATCTCGCCGCCTGGAACTACTTCCAGTCGGTCGACGTGCCGGTCAACGCCGAGTTCATCTCGGCCTGGAAGACCTTCATCAAGAACGACAAGCGCGTCACCAACGATCCGATGGAAGCGCATGTCATTGGCTTCAACATGTGGGTCGAAGCGGTCGAAAAGGCCGGCACTACCGATCCGGATGCGGTCATCGACTCGATCATCGGCGTCTCCGTGCCGAACCTGACCGGCGGCTTCTCGACCATGATGCCGAACCATCACATCACCAAGCCGGTCCTCATCGGCGAGATCCAGGCCGACGGCCAGTTCGACGTGGTGTGGGAAACTTCGGGCCTCGTCGTCGGTGACGAGTGGTCGGATTACCTCCCGGACTCGAAGGACCTGATCTCTGATTGGCGTGCCCCGATGTCCTGCGGCAACTTTAACGTTGCCACCGGCAAGTGCGGCGGCAAGGGCAGCTAGCCCGGGCTTCGGTCGTCAGACCTCGACGCGCTACGGGAGGCGGCTGCAGCCGCCTCCCGCTTTCCGGCAACCGAAAGCGGCCGCTTTTATTTCCATGCGCAATCCATTCCGACATGTCCTCGCCGCGCTTTGTCTGATGATGGTGGCGCTTGCCGGCATCGTTCCGGCCGCCGCGCAGGATCTTTCCGCCCTCATCGATACGCTCGGCAAGGGTGGCTACAACGAAATCGAGAAACAGGTCCAGGCGCTCGCCGCGACCGGCGACGCCTCGGTGGCGCCTGTTCTCGAAGCACTTGGCGAGGGGGATCTCTACGTCCGCAAGAGCGACAAGAAGGTCTTCATTGCCAAGGGCTCCGGCACCCTGGCGCTCTCCGATCCGCTGACCGGCGCAGCCGCCGGCGAGGCGGCCTCCGGTGAGCTCGATCGTATCCGGGTCAACAACCGTCTTCGCCGCGCCATCCGCACCGCCATGGGCTCGCTGACGCTGATGAGCCCCGATGCCGCCGTCCGGCGCTCCGCCGTTGCTTCGGTCTTCCAGAGCGGCGACGGCGATTCCATCGCGCTCCTCGACGCGGCGCTCGAGCAGGAGAAGGAGCCGGGCATGGTCCAGGCGCTCCGCGATGCCCGCGCCGCCTCGGTCCTCCGCTCCGATCTTCCCGACGCCGAAAAGGTTGCCGCCGTCGAGACGCTGACCGCGCGCGGCACGCGCGACGTGATGTCACTTCTGTTGCCGCTGGCGAACGGCCAGGGCCCGGTCGCCGAGGCGGCGGCACGGGGCGTGTCGACCATCCAGAGCGATCTCGTCATCTGGGACGCTGCCCAGAATGTCTGGTACGGCCTGTCGCTCGGGTCCGTCCTGCTGCTTGCCGCCATCGGCCTCGCCATTACCTTCGGCGTGATGGGCGTCATCAACATGGCGCATGGCGAGATGGTCATGATCGGCGCCTACACGACCTTCGTCGTGCAGGAAGTGATCCGCGCCCGCTATCCGGCACTCTTCGATTATTCGCTGGCGCTCGCCATTCCGCTCGCCTTCCTCGTCGCCGGCGCCATCGGCGTCGCCATCGAACGCGGCATCATCCGCTATCTCTACGGCCGGCCGCTGGAGACGCTGCTCGCCACCTGGGGCATCTCGCTGATCCTCCAGCAAGCGGTCCGCACGATCTTCGGACCGACCAACCGCCAGGTCGGCTCGCCCTCCTTCATGTCCGGCTCGATCGACATCGGCAATTTGTCGATCACCTATAACCGCTTCTGGATCATCATCTTCGCGCTCTTCGTCTTCATGATGCTGATCGTCGTGTTAAAATACACGCCCTTCGGCCTCCAGATGCGCGCCGTCACGCAGAACCGCCCGATGGCGAGCGCCATGGGCATCCGTACCCCCTGGGTCGACGCGATGACCTTCGGCCTCGGCTCCGGCGTCGCCGGCATGGCCGGCGTGGCCCTGTCGCAGATCGACAACGTCAGCCCCAATCTCGGCCAGAGCTACATCATCGACAGCTTCATGGTCGTGGTCTTCGGCGGCGTCGGAAACCTCTGGGGCACGCTGGTCGGCGCCTTCTCGCTCGGCATCGCCAACAAATTCCTCGAGCCCTATGCCGGCGCCGTGCTCGGCAAGATCCTGGTGCTCGTCTTCATCATTCTCTTCATCCAGAAGCGCCCACGCGGCCTCTTCGCGCTGAAGGGCAGGGCGGTGGAAGCATGATCGCCAATTTCTTCCTGCGCGGCATCGACCGCAGCGCGATCCTCGTCATCGCCATCCTGCTCGCCGTCGCCGTGCTGGTGCCGGCTGCCAATCTCTATCTGCCGGTGACGAGCCCGTTCCATGTGCCCTCCTATGTCGTACCGCTGGTCGGCAAGTATCTGACTTATGGGCTGTTGGCGCTCTCGGTCGGCCTGATCTGGGGCTATTGCGGCATCCTCTCGCTCGGTCACGGCGCCTTCTTCGCTCTCGGCGGCTACGCCATGGGCATGTATCTGATGCGCCAGATCGGCACGCGCGGCGTCTATGGCCACCCGATCCTGCCGGATTTCATGGTCTTCCTGAACTGGCAGGAACTGCCGGTCGCCTGGTGGGGCTTCCAGTATTTCCCCTATGCGATGCTCATGGTCGTGCTGGTGCCCGGCCTTCTCGCCTTCGTCTTCGGTTGGTTCGCCTTCCGCAGCCGCGTCACCGGCGTCTATCTGTCGATCATCACCCAGGCGATGACCTTCGCGCTGCTGCTCGGCTTCTTCCGCAACAATTTCGGCTTCGGCGGCAATAACGGCCTGACCGATTTCAAGGAAATCCTGGGCTTCAACGTCCAGGCGCCGATGACGCGCGGCTTCCTGTTCGCAGCCTCGGCGATCGCGCTCGCCTTCTTCTATGTGATCTGCCGCTCGATCATCAATTCCCGCTTCGGCAAGGTCATCATCGCCGTCCGCGACGCGGAGAGCCGGACGCGCTTCATCGGCTACCGCGTCGAGAACTACAAGCTGGCCGTCTGGACGCTCTCCGCCTGCATGGCCGGCGTCGCCGGGGCGCTCTACGTGCCGCAGGTCGGCATCATCAACCCCGGCGAATTCGATCCCGCCAACTCGATCGAGATCGTCGTGTGGGTCGCGGTCGGCGGCCGCGGCACGTTGGTCGGACCGATCATCGGCGCTCTCGTCGTCAACTACATGAAGACCTACTTCACGACCGGCGCGCTGGCTCCCTATTGGCTCTTCGTGCTCGGCAGCCTGTTCATCGGCGTGACGCTCTTCCTGCCGAAGGGCATCGTCGGCACGCTCGGCGGTCTCATCGGCCGCGAGCGCCGCGTCAAGACGCCGGCGGCTGAAGCGCCGGCAACCAATCCCCAGCCGCAGGCGGCGGAGTAAGCCCGATGAACGAGAAGGCGAAGACCGCGCTCCTCTATCTCGACGGCGTAAGCGTATCCTTCGACGGGTTCCGCGCTCTCAACGCGCTGTCGCTGGTCATCGAGCCCGGCGAGATGCGTGCCATCATCGGCCCGAACGGCGCCGGCAAGACGACAATGATGGATGTCATCACCGGCAAGACCAAGCCCGACGAAGGCGAGATCTATTTCGCCGGCACGGTCGACCTTCGCAAGATGGACGAGGCCTCGATCGCCTCGCTCGGCATCGGACGGAAATTCCAGAAGCCGACCGTCTTCGAAAGCCAGACTGTCTACGACAATATCGAGCTCGCCCTCGCCGGCAAGCGCACCCCCTTTGCCGTGCTCTGGCACCGCCGCACGAAGGAGGAAGAGGATCGCATCGAGGGAATCCTCGCCACCATCCGCCTCGGCGAGAAACGCAACTGGCTCGCCGCCAACCTGTCGCACGGCCAGAAGCAATGGCTCGAGATCGGCATGCTGCTGGCGCAGGAGCCGAAGCTCCTGCTCGTCGACGAGCCCGCCGCCGGCATGACCGATGCCGAGACCGCCGAGACAGCCATCCTCCTCAAGGAGATCGCCAAGACGAAGTCGGTCGTCGTCGTCGAGCACGACATGACCTTTGTCCGCGACCTCGACGTCAAGGTCACGGTGCTGCACGAGGGCTCGGTCCTGTCGGAAGGCACCCTCGACCACGTCTCCGCCGACCCGCGCGTCGTCGAAGTCTATCTCGGAAGGTAAGATCGATGCTGGAAGTGGCCGACGTCGATCTTCACTACGGTGCCGCGCAGGCGCTCTGGCGCGTCTCGCTGAAGGCCGAGCCGGGCAAGGTCTCGGCCGTCATGGGCCGCAACGGCGTCTGCAAGACCAGCCTCTTGCGCGCCATCGTCGGCGAGCAGGCGATCTCGGGCGGCGAGATCCGTTTCGACGGCAAGATCCTCGGCAAGCTTCCGCCGCATGATCGCGCCCGCCTCGGCATCGCCTATGTGCCGCAGGGCCGGGATATCTTCCCGTTGTTGTCGGTGAAGGAGAATCTCGAGACCGGCTTCGCGCCGCTGCCGCGTTCCGAGCGCAACATCCCGTCCTATATTTTCGACCTCTTCCCGGTGCTGAGCGGCATGCTCCGCCGCCGTGGTGGCGACCTTTCCGGCGGCCAGCAGCAGCAGCTCGCCATCGCCCGCGCCCTCGTCACGCGGCCGAAGCTTCTCGTCCTCGACGAGCCGACCGAGGGCATCCAGCCGTCGATCATCAAGGATATCGGCCGCGCCATCGAATGGCTGCGCGACCAGGGCACGATCGCCATCCTGCTCGTCGAGCAGTATTTCGATTTCGTCCACGAGCTCGCCGACACTTTTGCAGTCATGGACCGCGGCGAAGTGGTTCTCGCCGGCACCCGCGCCGACATGGACGCCGACAAGGTCCGCCGCCATTTGACGGTCTAGCGCTCCGGCATACTCTCCCGTTATCGGCGGGCTTGACCCGCCGACCCATTCCGTGACCTCGCAGCTCGGGAACGCGTATGACGTTTCTGCTGGCAAGATGTACCTGTATGGAACGCCTGATTCCGATGTTGGGAATCGGAGTGGATCGGCGGGTCAAGCCCGCCGATGACGCCGAGTGGAGGAGAATCATGACGGAGACCAAGCGTTGAAATCCGAGAAAGACAAGATGCTGGCCGGCGAGCTCTATGCCGCGGAGGGGCCTGAGCTCGCCGCCGACAATCGCCGCATCTCGGATTGGATGGACCGCTACAACGCGACGCATGCGAGGACGCAGCCGGAACGCGAGGCGCTTCTGAGGGAGGCCTTCGCGCATGTCGGCGCCGGAGCCAATATCCGGCCGCCCTTCTATTGCGACTATGGCTACAACATCAGCCTCGGCGCGGCCGTCTTCCTCAACTTCAATTGCGTCATCCTCGATGTCGTGCAGGTGACGATCGGCGACCGTTCGCAGATCGGCCCGGGCGTCCAGATCCTCACCGCCGATCATCCGCGCGACGCGGCGCTTCGGGCGCAAATGCTCGAGTTCGGCAGGCCGGTGACGATCGGCGCCAATGTCTGGATCGGCGGCGGCGCCATCATCCTGCCGGGTGTCACGATCGGCGACAACTCCATCATCGGCGCCGGCAGCGTCGTCACGCGCGACGTCCCGGCCGGCGCGGTGGCCGTCGGCAACCCGGCCCGCATCCGGCCGTAGAGCTTCACAAACCGGCCGCAATCACCGTAAAGATGCGCTGACCTCGGCAACGCGCGGGTTCGATAATGGCATCGCGGCTTCTGGCTTTGGCGGCGACCCTGATTGTCGCGGCGACGACGGCGAACGCTGCCGAGCTGTCGATCGCCATCGGCGATACCGGCAAGGCCGTCGCCGTCATGCGGCGCCAGCTCGATGCTTTCGAGAAGGCGAGCGGCCATACCGTCAGGGTCGTCCCGATGCCGTCCTCGGCGACCGAGCAGTTCGCCCGCTACAAGCTCTGGCTCGCGGCGCAGGATTCGAGCGTCGACGTCTATGTCGCCGACATCATCTGGGCGCCGCAACTCGCCACCCAGCTCCTCGACCTGACCGAGCCCGCAAAGGACATCATCGGCGAGCATTTCCCGTCCATCGTCGAGTCCCAGACGATCGACGGCAAGCTCGTCGCCGTGCCCTTCACCACTGACGCGCCGGCGCTCTATTACCGCAAGGACCTCCTGAAGAAATACAAGGCCGCTGTCCCGAAGACCTGGGACGAACTGGCGGCCACTGCGGCGACGATCATGGAGAAGGAGCGGAAAGCGAAGAAGGGCAACAAGGACCTCTGGGGCTTCGTCTTCGAGGGAAAGGACTATGAGGGCCTGACCTGCAACGCCCTCGAATGGATTGTCTCGAATGGCGGCGGCCGCATCGTCGAGACCGACGGCACGATCTCGATCGACAATGACAAGGCTGCGGCCGCCATCGATCGCGCCAAAGGCTGGGTCGGCACGATCGCGCCGCCGGAGGTCCTCACCTTCGGTGAGGAAGAGGCGCGCGCCGTCTGGCAGCAGGGTAACGCGCTCTTCATGCGCAACTGGCCTTACGCCTATGCGCTCGGCAATGAGGAAGGCTCGGCGATCGCGGAGAAGTTCGATGTCACGACGCTGCCGCTCGGCAGCGAAGGCGGCAAGCCGGCGGCAACTTTGGGCGGCTGGAATCTCGCGATCCCGAAATACACGCGGCACGCCGAGGCCGCGATCGCCCTCGTCAAATTCCTCGCCTCCGCCGAGCAGCAGAAGGTGAGGGCGCTTGAATCGGCCGCCCTGCCGACGATCCGGGCGCTTTACAAGGACCCCGAAATCGCAGCCACGCAGCCGTTCATGCCGCGCTGGGAAGGGGTCTTCACCGATGCCGTGCCGCGGCCTTCGGCGACGACCCGCCTCAAATACAACGAAGTCTCGACGAGCTTCTGGACGGCCGTGCACAAAACGCTGGCCGGCGATGGCACGGCGGCGGCCAATCTGGCCGCGCTGAAAGGGCAACTGACCGCAATCCGTGGGGCGGCCTGGTAGGTCGGCCGAAGCCTGCCAAAACCCGATTCTTCATCTTTTGACCGAACCCATTCGTACTATTGGGCGTTTCGACACATTCGTGGCACCGTTTTCGCTTGTATGATTTCGCAGGTGCCGTGATTCAGCGGACGAGAAGTGAATATGAACATGCCCAGTGCCGAGACCGGCGAGACGACTGCGCCGAAGACCGACAACAACTGGTGGCGCGGCGCCGTCATCTACGAAATCTATCCGCGCTCCTTCCAGGATACCGACGGCGACGGCATCGGCGACCTGCGCGGCATCACCCAGCGCCTCCGCTATCTCGCCGACCTCGGCGTCGATGCCATCTGGGTGGCGCCCTTCTTCGTCTCGCCGATGCTCGATTTCGGTTACGACGTTAGCGACTACACCGCCGTCGATCCGATGTTCGGCACGATCGAGGATTTCGACCGGCTTGTCGCCGAAGCCCACGGGCTCGGCATCAAGGTCATGATCGACCAGGTGCTGTCGCACAGCTCCGACCGGCATCCCTGGTTTGCCCAGAGCCGCGCCAACCGGACCAACCCGAAGGCCGACTGGTATGTCTGGGCCGATCCCAAGGAGGACGGCACGCCGCCCAACAACTGGCTGTCGATCTTCGGCGGCCCGGCCTGGGAATGGGATACGCGCCGTCTCCAATACTACCTCCACAATTTCCTGGTGGCGCAACCCGACCTCAACTTCCACAATCCGGAAGTCCAGGACGCGATCCTCGATGCGGTCGACTTCTGGCTGAAGCGCGGCGTCGATGGCTTCCGCCTCGACACCGTGAATTTCTATGTTCATTCGCGCGGGCTGGAGGACAATCCGCCGGCCTCGCTCGCCGACCGCCAGTCGCCCGAGGCGCCGGCCGTCAATCCCTACAACTGGCAGGACCATGTCCACGACAAGAGCCAGCCGGAGAATCTCGATTTCCTGCGCAAGCTCCGCGCCCTCCTCGACACCTATCCCGGCCAGACCTCGGTCGGCGAGATCGGCGACGGGCCACGCTCGCTGACCACCATGGCCGCCTACACGTCGGGCGGCGACAAGCTGCACATGTGCTACACCTTCGACTTCCTCAGCCCGATCTTCACCGCCGGACATTTCCGTGAGCGCATCGCCGCCTTCGAGGCGATCGTCGAGGATGGCTGGCCGTGCTGGGCCTTCTCCAACCACGACGTGACGCGCCATGCCAGCCGCTGGGCGGCGCATGGCGGCGCCGAGCGGGTCGCGAGGCTCGCTGCCGGCATCCTCCTGTCGCTGCGCGGTTCGGTCTGCCTCTATCAGGGCGAGGAACTGGGCCTTACCGAAGCGACGCTCCGCTTCGAGGAGCTTGCCGACCCCTACGGCATCCGCTTCTGGCCCGAATATGTCGGCCGCGACGGTGCCCGGACGCCGATGGTCTGGGAGTCGAACGCGCCCAATGCCGGTTTTTCGGCCGGTGCGCGCTCATGGCTGCCGGTTTCGCCCGACCACGTTAGCAAGGCGGCGAACTCGGCGGCGGGCAATCCTGCCTCAATGCTGTCGCATTACCGCCGGTTGCTCGCCTTCCGCCGCGCCCATCCGGCACTGAAGTCGGGGACGATCGCCCTGATGGACGCGCCGCCGGAGGTCCTCGCCTTCATCCGGTCGCAGGACGACGAGCGCATCCTCTGCGTCTTCAATCTCGGAGCCCTCGAATCCCGCTTCAAGATTCCCGAGCATCTGGCCGTCGTGCCGCTCGACGGACATGGCTTTTCCAGCCGTCTCGAATCCGAGGTGCGCGCAATAGATATCCCGGCTGGCGAGGCTTTTTTTGGCCTGATTGCGTGATCGAGGCCGCTTCCGGAATATTTTTCTCCGGCGGGCGGTGAGTTTGGCACCTTAACCGTGGCAAAAAAGCCCAGGATTTTCTAAGTATTCCAGTGACAAAGAGACGTGCTCTGCTGGTAGTGGTGCCGGCAGATTCCTGTACATGGAAAATCGGATGTCCGCACCGACCCGCAAACTCAATGTTTTCCCGGCTTTTCACAAGGTCGCGGGACGGCGTGTCGTCGTGGTCGGCGGTGGCTCTGAAGCCGCGGCCAAGATCCGCCTGTTGGGCGAGACCAGCGCGGAGATCGTCGTTTATGCCAAGGCCCTCGGCAAGGAAGCCGGCGCCGACTTGATTGCCGCTGGGGCGGAGTGGCGTGGTCCCTGGCCGGTGGCCGCCGATATTGCCGGCGCGGCGCTGGTTTTCGCCGCGACCGGCGAAGAGGAGCTTGATCGCGAAATCAGGTCGCTCGCCCAGCAGGCCGGCGTGCCGGTCAACGTCGTCGACCGTCCCGAGCTCTGCGATTTCTACACGCCGGCGATCGTCAACCGCGCGCCACTCTCGGTGGCGGTGTGCAGCGAAGGCGTCGCGCCGGTGCTCGCCCGTCATGTCCGCGCCCGCATCGAGGGCCTGCTGGCCCCGTCCTTCGGCGATCTCGCCGGTCTTGCCGAACGTCTGCGCGGCCGCGTCACGCGCGCGCTCGGCACCGTCGCCGAGCGCCGCCGCTACTGGGCGCGCTTCTTCTCGGGCGCCATTGCCGAGAAGGTCTTTGCCGGCCGCATCGCCGATGCCGAGGCGGAGGCGCTGCGCACGCTCGAGATCGACCCGCAGTTCAAGGGCCATGTCTCGCTGGTCGGCGCCGGACCGGGCGCCGAGGACCTCCTGACGCTGCGCGCCCAGCGCACCCTCCAGGAGGCCGACGTCATCATCTATGACCGGCTGGTGCCCGAGGCCGTCGTCGCCATGGGCCGCCGCGACGCGCACCGCATCTATGTCGGCAAGGCGAAGGGCGCCCATGCGGCCAGCCAGGACGAGATCAATTCACTGATGGTCCGCGAGGCGTTGAAGGGCCACCGCGTCGTCCGCTTGAAGTCCGGCGACCCGCTGATCTTTGGCCGCGCCGGCGAGGAGATGGCGGTGCTCCGCAGTGCGGGGATTTCCTTCGACGTCGTCCCCGGCATCACGGCCGCCTTTGCCGCCGCCGCCGAGACCGAGATTCCATTGACGTTGCGCGACTCTTCCTCGGCGCTGGTCTTTGCCACCGGCCATGACGCTGATGGCGAGACGTTGCCGGGCTGGGCCGGCCTCGCCATTTCCGGCGCGACGGTCGCCGTCTATATGGGCCGCACGGTCGCCGCCAAGGTCGCCCGGCAACTGGTCGCGGCCGGAATGGCCGCCTCGACGCCGGTCGCCGTAATCGAAAATGCCTCGCGCACCGATCATCGCGCCTATGTCGGCCGCCTCGACGAACTGGCGCAGATCGCCGACCGGCCGGAACTGATTGGACCGATTCTGATAATCGTCGGAGATGTGGTATCCGCCGGCGCCATCGCGGCGACCCCGGTATCTTTGTCCGAGCTCGCAGCGGCGTAACAAAGCAAGAGGCGAGGAGCGCCACAGGCGCGACCGGGAAGTCAACAAGAGGCGAGGAGCGCCGCAGGCGCGACCGGGAAGCAAGAGAACAAGGCGAGGAGCGCCGCAGGCGCGATAGGGAAGTCAACAAGAGGCGAGGAGGGCCGCTAGGCCCGACAGGGAAGCAAAAAATGTTTAAAGCGGCAAAAGCCGGAGGCCAGCAGAAAGCCGTCACCGCCAACCGCCTCTCGGATGGGCTGGTGATCTTTCTGACCGAAGATAAGGGCTGGTCGCTGGCGATCGGCGACGCGCAATTGTTCGGCGACGGCCCGGACCTCGATGCTGCTCTTGCCTACGGCAAGGCCCAGCAGGAAGCGCGCGTCCTCGTCGATGCCTATGCGATCGAGGTCGAGAATGTCGGCGACAAGCCGGTGCCGTCGCGCATTCGCGAACGCATCCGCGCCGAAGGCCCGACGGTACCCTATGGCGACGCCGAGCGGGCCAAGCTGGCGGCCGCCGTTAGATGACCGACTTGGCCGCCCCCACTCCGCTCATCCCCGCGAAAGCGGGGACCCAGGGGCGGCAAGCGTCGGTGTTGCGGCCCTGGATTCCCGCTTGCCGCGGGAATGAGCGGAATTCTGGTCTGGCCCCGAGAGCCGGGAATTAAACAAGGAAGGCCGTGAGGCCCGACCGGGAAATTAAACAAGAGGCGAGGAGGGCCGACAGGCCCGACCGGGAAGCAAAAGAATGTACAGATACGACGAGTTCGATCAGGAGTTTGTCCACCAGCGCGTCGCGCAGTTCCGCGGCCAGGTCGAGCGCCGGGTTGCCGGCGAGTTGACCGAGGACCAGTTCCGGCCGCTGCGGCTGATGAACGGCGTCTATCTCCAGCTCCACGCCTACATGCTGCGCATCGCCATTCCATACGGCACACTCAACCCGCCGCAGATGCGCATGCTCGGCCACATCGCCCGCAAATATGACCGCGGCTACGGCCACTTCACGACGCGGCAGAACCTCCAGTTCAACTGGCCAGCGCTGAAGGATATTCCCGACATCCTGGAAGACCTCGCCTCGGTCGAGATGCATGCCATCCAGACCTCCGGCAACTGCATCCGCAACGTCACCGCCGATCATTTCGCCGGTGCCGCCAAGGACGAGGTCGCCGATCCGCGCCCCTATGCGGAGATTCTCCGCCAGTGGTCGTCGCTGCATCCGGAATTCATCTTCCTGCCGCGCAAGTTCAAGATCGCCATCACCGGCGCCGCGCATGACCGCGCCGCCACGCAGGTCCACGACATCGGCCTGCACCTGAAGCGCGGCCCGGAGGGCAATATCGGCTTTGCCGTCTATGTCGGCGGCGGTCTCGGCCGCACGCCCTTCATCGGCCACAAGCTCCGCGACTTCCTGCCGGAAGAAGACCTACTTTCCTATTGCGAGGCAGTGCTGCGCGTCTACAACCAGTTTGGCCGCCGCGACAACAAGTTCAAGGCTCGCATCAAGATCCTCGTCCATGAAGCCGGCGAAGAAGAGATCCGCCGCCAGGTCGAGGAGGAGTGGGAGCGCATCCGCCACGGCGCACTGGCGTTGCCCGAGGACGAGATCCTCCGCATCCGCGACTACTTCACCATGCCCGATCTGCCGGTGAAGTCCGCCAACAGCGAGCGGCTCGCCACGGCGCGCAAATCGGACGCCGCGCTGGATGGCTGGGTTTCGCAGAACATCGAGCCGCACCGCAATGACGGCTATTCGATCGTCACGGTGTCGCTGAAGCCGATCGGCGGCACGCCGGGCGACGCCACCGCCGACCAGATGGACCTCATCGCCGACCTCGCCGAGCGCTACAGCCAGAGCGAAGTCCGCGTCAGCCACGAGCAGAACCTGATCTTCCCGCATGTCGCCGAGGACGACCTGCCCGAGCTCTTCGCGGTCCTGCAGAAGAACGGCCTCGGCACGGCCAATGCCGGGCTCGTCACCGACATCATCGCCTGTCCCGGCCTCGATTATTGCGCGCTCGCCAACGCCCGCTCGATCCCGGTCGCGCAACGCATCTCCGAGCGCCTCGCCGATTCCGAGCGCCAGAAGGACATTGGCGACCTCAAGATCAAGATCTCGGGCTGCATCAATGCCTGCGGCCACCATCACGTCGGCCATATTGGCATTCTCGGCGTCGAGAAGAAGGGCGAGGAGTTCTACCAGCTCACGCTCGGCGGCTCGGGCGACGAAACGCCGTCGATCGGCGAGATCGTCGGCCCCGGTTTCTCCTATGACGGCGTCGTCGACGCGGTCGAAACCGTCGTCGACACTTATCTGAAGCATCGGCAGGGTCCGGAAGAGACCTTCCTTGCGGCCTATCGGAGGCTTGGCAAGGAGCCGTTCAAAGAGGCCCTCTATGGCGCTGCTTGACGTCGTCTCGGCCGGCACCGACCCCGGCTTGCTGTCGGAAGTCGACGCGCTCAATGCGCATTATGGCCAGCTCGACGCGCATGACGTGATCGCGGTCGCGGTCGACGAGCTGTTCCGCGGCCGCGTCGCGCTGGTCTCCAGCTTCGGTACCGAATCCGCCGTCCTCCTGCACCTGCTTTCCGAAGTCGATCCGACTGTTCCGGTCATCTTCCTCGATACCGGCCGGCTCTTCGCCGAGACGCTGGAATACCGGACGACGCTTGCCACCCATCTTGGCCTGACCGACGTTCGTTCCGTCACGCCGGACCCCGAGCGCCTGACCGCGAACGACCCGCATCGCGCCTTGTGGATGACCAAGCCTGATCTCTGCTGCCAGATCCGCAAGACCGAGCCGCTCGCCCGCGCCCTTGTCGGCTTCGATGCCTGGTTCACCGGCCGCAAGCGCTTCCAGAACGCCGTCCGCTCGAGCCTGAAGCTCTTCGAGGCCGACGGCGAGCGCATCAAGATCAACCCGCTCGCCAATTGGGGGGCGGAAGAACTGAAGGCCCATGCGGCGCGCCACGGGCTCCCCGAGCATCCGCTCCGCGACAAGGGCTATCCATCGATCGGCTGCGTGCCCTGCACCTCGAAGGTGGTGCCCGGCGAAGACCACCGCGCCGGCCGCTGGCGCGGGCTCGAAAAGACCGAGTGCGGCATCCATGTCGGCGTCGAAGCCGACGGCAGCGGCATTTAAGCAATGTCAGGAAAAGTGGATACCGGTTTTCCGTCCGACATTGCGTCGCAAAGATAACCCCCCGGCCTGTTGGCCTGGAACACTTCTCATGTCATACACGCCCCGCCGCGCCTTCCGGCGCCCGGCATGACACTTTCTCTTTAGTTCAACGGTTTCGTCGATGCCTTTGTGGAAGAACGGAAACTTCGTCGAGGATAGCTGGAAGGTCGTCGCCGACGAGGAACCGGTGCCTGACAGCGACAAGGTCATCGTCAGCCTGAAGCGCTGGCGCGAGGAGCGGGGGGTGCTCGCCGAGCGCAACGCACCCCTCGGCCTCCTCATCCCGCCGGGCAGCAACTGGACGGACATCGCCGCCGACCTGCCGCGCTTCCCGGTCATCGCCGTGACCATTCCGAAATATGCCGACGGCCGCGCCTCCTCGATCGCCCGCCTGCTCCGTGAACGCGACAACTACCAAGGCGAAATCCGGGTGATGGGCGACTACATCGTCGACCAGATGCCCTTCATGCGCCGCGTCGGCATCGACGCCTTCGACGTTGAGAACCCGGTCGTTCAGAAGGCGCTGGAGAATGGCGTCTGGCCGGAAGTCACCGATTACCTTCAGCCCGCTTATGACGGCGGCCGTGAAGCGCCGGGTGGGACCCGGCCCTGGACGCGGAAGCGCGTCGAAAAGCAATAGCGCCTACAAAACCCCGGCGCCCATCTCGGCCGGCCGTGCATTCGCCCGGAACATGCGGAAGAGCTCGCGCCCGACGCCGTAATCGTTGCCCGACAGATCAGCCGTCACCGGTTCGCGCGCCGCGAAGGTCGCGGCATCGACCAGCACCTCCAGTTTTCCCGCCGGCGCGTCGAGACGGATCATGTCGCCCTCGCGCAGACGCGCGATCGGCCCGCCATCGACCGCTTCCGGCGTCATGTGGATCGCCGCCGGCACCTTGCCCGAGGCGCCCGACATGCGCCCGTCGGTCAGGAGCGCCACCTTGTGGCCGCGGTCCTGGAGGACGCCCAGCGTAGGGGGCAGCTTATGCAATTCCGGCATGCCGTTGGCGCGCGGCCCCTGGAAACGGACGACAGCGATGAAGTCGCGGTTGAGCTCGCCGCCCTTGAAGGCCATGTCGAGCGCTTCCTGGGTGTGGAAGATCTTGGCCGGCGCCTCCACCACCTGATGCTGCGGCTTCACCGCCGAGATTTTGATCACCGCGCGACCGAGATTGCCGGCGAGCAGCTTCAGCCCTCCCTCCGGCGAGTAGGCCTTCGCGATCGGCGCCAGAACCTTTTCGTCGCCGCTCTCGGTCGGGCCGTCGCTCCAAATTACGCTGCCGTCGGCGGCAAGCTTCGGTACCTGCCGGTAGGCGTCGAGCCCCTTGCCGGCGATGGTGCGGACGTCGCCATGCAGAAGCCCGTCGGCAAGCAGTTCGCGGATCAGGAACTGCATGCCGCCGGCGCGGTGGAAATGGTTCACGTCGGCGGTGCCGTTCGGATAGACGCGGGCGAGCAGCGGCACGATTTCGGAGAGGTCGGCGAAATCGTCCCAGGTCAGTGCGATGCCGGCCGCCCGCGCGATGGCGATGAGGTGGAGCGTGTGGTTGGTCGAGCCGCCGGTGGCGTTCAGCCCGACGACGCCGTTGACGATGGCGCGCTGGTCGATGACCTCGCCGACCGGCGTATAATCGTTGCCGAGCGCCGTGATGGCGAGCGCTCGGTTGGTCGCGGCGCGGGTCAGCGCGTCGCGGAGCGGCGTGTTCGGGTTGACGAAGCTCGCACCCGGGAGATGCATTCCCATGATCTCCATCAACATCTGGTTCGAGTTGGCCGTGCCGTAGAAGGTGCAGGTGCCGGGCGAGTGATAGGAGGCGGATTCGGCTTCGAGGAGTTCGGCCTCGTCAATCTTGCCCTCGGCGAAGAGCTGCCGCGTCCGGGCGCGCTCGGTGTTCGACATGTCGGTCGGCATCGGCCCGGCCGGCACGAAGACCGCCGGGAGATGCCCGAAGGTGAGGGCGGCGATCATCAGGCCCGGCACGATCTTGTCGCAGATGCCGAGGAACATGGCCGCGTCGAACATATCGTGCGACAGGCCGATGCCGGCCGCCATGGCGATCGTGTCGCGCGAGAAGAGCGACAGCTCCATGCCTTCATAGCCCTGGGTGACGCCGTCGCACATCGCCGGCACGCCACCGGCCACCTGCGCGGTGCCGCCGGCCGCTCGCGCCGTCTCGCGGATCATCTCCGGAAAGCGTTCATAGGGCTGGTGCGCCGAAAGCATGTCGTTATAGGCGGTGATGATGCCGATATTGGGCGCCACGCCGCCCTTCAGCATCGCCTTGTCATGGGCCGCGCAGCCGGCGAAGGCATGCGCTAGGTTCGAGCAGCCGAGGCGGGTGCGGTTCGGCTTCTTCTCGGCGGCCTGGCGCAGGCGGTCGAGATAGGGCTGCCGCTCCGGGCGGCTCCGCTTGACGATGCGTTCGGTGACCTCGCCGATCCGTGCCTCTAAAGTCATCTCCTGAACCTCCTGCCGTCCGGCCGGTCTCATCCGATGAGATGGGCTATAATCTGGCGTCTCGGCCTAAGCCTCAAGCATTCCAACCCGCGACATCGGAGACCTTGCCTTGCCGCTGATCAGCAAGTCGGCCTTTTTTCGGATTATTCCAGGTCTTGCACGTTACGTGCCGATCGTCGCCCGGGGCCTCGCCATCGCTTTTTTCGTCGCGGCCGCCACCACCGCGGCACTCAACACCGGCAATTATGCCAGTGCCGTCGCCCGCTATAGTGTCGCCGGATTGTTTCTGTTTTTTGGCGTCGTCAGCCTCATGATTGGCCGCTATGTGAGGCCTATCCTGCGCTGGCTGATGCGCAGCGTCTTGGGAGGAAGCCGATGACCGAGACGATGACCAAGCCCGGCTGCCGCCTCGTCCGGCCGTCAGGCACCTATGACGGCAAGCAGGGCCTGACCTATTTCGAGGGCATCGCGTCGGAAACGGTCGGCGCGCAGGCGATCTGCATGCATCTGCTGACCATTCCGCCCGGCGGCCGCGCCAAAGTGCACCTCCACGAGAATCACGAGACCGCGATCTACATCCTCTCGGGCGAGGCCGTGACGCTCTGGGGCGACCGGCTCGAGGAGCGCACGGATCTGCGCGGCGGCGACCTCTTCTACATCCCCGCCGGCGTCCCGCATCTGCCGGTCAATCTCAGCCAGGCCCCGGTTTCCGCCGTCATCGCCCGCACCGACCCCAACGAGCAGGAGAGCGTCGTGCTGCTGCCAGACTTGGAATCGCTCGCCGACGCGATCCTCGGACCGCGGAAATAGGGAGCGGGAGCCAGGAGCTCCGTCATTCCGGCGAAAGCCGGATCCATCCTGGCTATCCGCCGGGCGGTTCTCACCGCCCGGCTAGCGAGCTCACCTACGGCGTCGTCACAAACTCCGGATTGGCCGTCCGCCACTCGGCGAGCGCTTCCTTGACCTCGCTCGTTTCGTACTCCATCGCCGGCTCGATGAAGGAAGCGTCGAGGAAGGTCGCCGGATCATAGACCTCGGTGATCTCGCCCATCTTCAGGAAGGGGCCCTGCAGCCGCTCCCAGACGTCGGGCTGCGGCTCGCCGCGCAGCCTGGTCCGCTGGAGCAGCAGCTCATAGGCCGACTGGCGGATAATGAAATTACCGAGCGACGGGTCCTCCCACTGCTCCGGCACGATCTTCTGTGTGATCGCCGCGGTCGTCGTGAGATCGAGGACGGCAGCGTTCGAGGCTTTGTTCCAGGCGCGGAGGAATCCCACGACCGACTCGCGCAGCTCGTCTTTCCGCGAATTGAGGATGACGAAATTATTGCCCGGGTTCTCGGAGATCTCCGGCGGCGTGAGATTGCGGATCGGGATGCCGCCGGAGACGATCGCCGGCAACTCGTTCGATCCCCCGGCATAGGCGTCGATGGCGCCGTCGCGCAGCGCCTTGACGATGACGGGTCCGGCATCGCCGATGACGACGAGCTTGACGTCATCCGTCGTCATGCCGACCGTGCTGAGCGCGATGAAGGCCGTTACGGTATCGCGGTCCGACGCCATGCCGATGGTCTTTCCCTTGAGATCGGCGAGCGTCTTGATCGGGCTGTCGGCCGGTACGGCAAGGCCTTCCGGCGCCAGCTGCATGAACTCATAGATGACCGAAACCTCCTGTCCGGCATTGACCGCCTGCGTCACCTGCGCCGGGTCGAGCACGACGAGATCGGCCTGGCTGTTCAGCAGGAAGGCCAGATAAGGCACCGTCGTATCGGACGGCAGGAAATTCACCTTCAATCCCTCATCCGCATAGAAGCCCAGCTCTTCGGCGACGAAGACCGGATAGTCCGACGTCGCCCGCTCGCTGGGAACGAGGACGTTGAGTTCCTTGATCTCCTGGGCATGAACGGCGGAAGCGGCGAGAAGCGCGGCAAGTGCCGACGCCACAACGGCGCCGGTCGGTCTTTTGAATCGAAAGTTCATCTCATTTCCCTGTTCTGGAGCTGGTTGGTATAAAAATGGCGATTCAGCCCTAGACAGGTTATCGAGTCGAATAAGCAGTAGGTGATCAATAATACAAACGTAATTTTGTATACTAAAGTCATCTGCCTTTTGCGGCAGGATATGGTCCAGGTTATTTTTCGCAAAGTCCAAATTATGGACATTGATTGCGAAGAATTGCGTCACGTATCCGGGTTGTTTGCGCGGCATGTATCTCTAATATTCCGCGCCGCTATGAAAACGGCTGATCGAAAGGCTTCGGAAATTGTCGATGACGAAACACATTTCAGCTCTGTTTGAGGCCGGACCGGAGACGGTCCACTGGGGCTATTTCGACGGACGTCTTCCAGCCATCGCCACGATCGAAAGCGGCGATACGATCCGAGTCACGACCGTGTCCGGCAACCCCGACATCGTCGCGGAAACTCCATTCCAGCCGGCGCCGGCGCTGCTGGCAATTCACGAACATGTGCGGAAGAGAACCATTCCCGGCCACATCTGCACGGGGCCGATAGCCGTGCGCGGCGCCAAGGCAGGCGAGGTGCTGCAGATCGATATCGAGGACCTCGAACTCACCTCCAACTGGGGTTATGCCGCCGTGCGCCCTTTGACCGGCGGTTTGCCCGACGATTTCGACGAACGCCGCGTCACCTACGTGTCGATTGACCAGGAGCGCGCCATGGGGCAACTGCCTTGGGGCATGGACCTGCCGCTCCGCCCGTTCCTCGGCGTGCTTGCCGTCGCGCCGCCACCCGCCTGGGGCGAGATCCCCACGCGCCCACCGCGCCAAAACGGCGGCAATCTCGATAACAAGGAACTCGTGCCGGGATCGACGCTCTATCTGCCGATCTTCGTCGACGGCGCGCAATTCTCCGTCGGCGATGGCCACGCCGCACAGGGCGACGGCGAAATCTGCAACCAGGCTGTCGAGACCGACCTCGCCGGCGTGCTGACGCTCACAGTGCGGCCCGATATGCATCTCACGTGGCCGGTGGCCGAGACGCCGACCCATATCATCACCATGGCCTTCGACCCCGATCTTGACGATGCCGTCGAAATCGCGATCCGACAGATGATCGGCCTGCTCGGCGAGCATGTCGGCCTCGACCGCTATCAGGCCTACACGCTCCTTTCCTTCGTCGGCGACCTCCGCGTCACCCAGATCGTCAACGGCAACAAGGGCATCCACCTGATGGTCGACAAGCGCTACTTCAACGGCAAGAGCCTGAAGCGGTCCTCGCCGACCTAATCGATATCCTCATGCCACGTCCGCCCGTCGCGCTCGATGAGCGCGACCGAGGCGGTCGGGCCCCAGGTGCCGGATGTATACGGCTTCGGCGCGTCGTTGGAGCGTGACCAGGCCTCCGCGATCGGGTCGATCCATCGCCACGCGGCTTCGACCTCGTCGCGGCGCATAAAGAGGGTCTGGTTGCCGCGGATGACGTCGAGGAGCAGCCGTTCATAGGCATCCGGATTGCGGGCGCTGAAGGCTTCCGCGAAGGTCATGTCGAGCGGCACGTAGCGGAGCCGCATGCCGCCCGGTCCCGGATCCTTGATCATCAGCCACAGCTTGACGCCTTCCTCGGGCTGGATGCGGATGACCAGCATGTTGCGCTCGATGTTGCCGGCGCTGGCCTCGAAGATGGAATGCGGCACCGCTTTGTAGGCGACGACGATTTCCGACATGCGCGCCGAGAGCCGCTTGCCGGTGCGCAGATAGAAGGGCACGCCGGCCCAGCGCCAGTTGGCGATCTCGGCCTTGATCGCGACGAAGGTCTCCGTCCGGCTCGCCTTGTTCTCGACCTCGCTGAGATAGTCGGTCACCGACTTGCCGTCGATCGCGCCGGAGCGGTACTGGCCGCGCACCGTATGCAGCCCGGCCGTCGCCTCGTCGATCGGCTTCAGCGCCCGCAGCACCTTCAGCTTCTCGTCGCGCACGCCGTCGGCGTCGAGCCGCGCCGGCGGCTCCATCGCGATCAGGCAGAGGAGCTGGATCATGTGGTTCTGGACGATGTCGCGGATCGCGCCGGCATGGTCGTAATAGGCGCCGCGACCCTCGACGCCCAGCGTCTCGGCGACCGTGATCTGGACATGGTCGATATGGGCCGCGTTCCACAGCGGCTCGAGGAGCAGATTGGCGAAGCGCAGCGCCATCAGGTTCTGCACCGTCTCTTTGCCGAGATAATGGTCGATCCGATAGATCTGGCTTTCCTCGAAGACCACGCCGACCGCGTCGTTGACGGCCTGCGCCGAGGCGAGGTCGTGGCCGATCGGCTTTTCGATGATGATGCGCGACTGCGGCGTCACCAATGCATAGGAGCCGAGCTTGCCGCAGATGATCCCGAAGAGCTCGGGCGCGACGGCGAGATAGAAGGCGCGGATGCGGTCCTCGCGGCCCTTCAGCGCCGCCTGGAGTTGCTCCCAGCCCTGGTCGCTGCTGGCGTCGACCGCCAGGTAGGAGAGGCGCTTCAGGAAGGTGTCGATGCCGGCATCGTCGCGCTCGTCGGCCGGCACATGCTCGACGAGCGCCTTCCGCGTCGCCTCGCGATAGTCCTCCGGGCTCATCTGCCGCCGCGACACGCCGATGATCAGCGCATCCTCCGGCAACTGCCCGTCGCGGTGGCGATGGTAGAGGGCCGGCAGGAGCTTCCGGTAGGTGAGGTCGCCGGACCCTCCGAAAACGATGAGATCGAACGGGTCGACGGCGATGATCCGGCTGGTCATGAGGTGAAAGGCTCCTGCTGGTGCGCTTCGCAATCCTGTGCCGCTGCCATTGCTGGCGGCTTCACCCGAAACGCTCCAGCGGTCTACACTGAAGCGCGCCGTTTGGGGAGCGAAGGACTGACATGGTTCACGACTCCCGAACGGCAAGCAGACAGGCTAAAGCTTACGCCTGACGGCCCCCGGCCGGGGCCCGAACAATCAGAAAAAGGAAGAGGCCTATGATTTTTGACGTCCGCACCTACGATATCGCCCCCGGCAAGCTGAAGGCTTTCGTTGACGTCTTCGGTACCTATGGCAAGCCGGTCGCCGACAAATACGGGCTGAAGCTCGTCTGCTTCCTGACGACGAAGATCGGCCGCCTCAACCAGGTGCTGCATATCTGGCAGTATGAGGACCTGATGCAGTGGGAGAAGCTGCGCAACGCCCGCGATTCCGATCCGGGCTGGGCCATCTATCGCGAGAAGAACGAGGGCATGATCGTCCGCCAGGAAGACAAGATCATGGACGGCGCGCCGTTCTCGCCGCTGCGGTGAGACTCAGACCGTAGGGTGGCAAAGGCGCGTTCAGCGCCGTGCCCACGCGGTTCCCATAACAACAATAGGTGGGCACGGCCTTCGGCCTTTGCCCACCCTACAGAACAGGGGAGGGAAACATGATCTTCGACGTCCGCACCTACGATATCCGGCCAGGCAAACTGAAGGCCTTCGTCGATATCTTCGGCACCTATGGCAAGCCGGTCGCCGACAAGCACGGCTTCAAGATGGTCTGCTATCTCACCACCAAGATCGGCCGCCTCAACCAGGTGCTGCACATCTGGCAGTTCGAGGATCTCGCGCAATGGGAGCAGATGCGAAAGGTCCGTGACGCCGATCCGGGCTGGAAGCTCTACCGCGAGAAATACGGCGACATGATCGTCCGCCAGGAGGACAAGATCATGGACGGCGCGCCGTTCTCGCCACTCCGCTAGCCTAGCTGATGGCTTCCTCGGCGTGGCAATCCTTCTGCGGCTGCGCCGGGGGAGGAGCGGACTCCGTCGGGGGAACGCCGTCCTCTCTCTCGGCGGCCAAAGCGGGGCCACCAACAAGTGCGGCTGCGATCGCCAGTGAAAGCACCATCTTGTGAAGCATGTGGTTTCCCTCAAGCTCGATGATGGACCGAAGCGTACAGGCTACGATTGACGCCGGCAACGCCGGACGCGCATGCCGGCGTCCGCTTCGAGGCTAGAAATCTCCGCCAAAATCGCCGGCGTCGCCGCCATCGTCGAAACCGGCCTCATCGGCACCGGGTTCATCACCCGCAGACGGCTCCTGCGCCTGGGCCTGATCGCTTCCGCCGAACAGGCCGCCGATCATGTTGCCGAGGAGGATGCCGCCGGCGACGCCCATCGCCGTCTGCGCGGCGCCGGCGAGAAAACCGCCGCCGGCCGGCGAATTCATCTGGTCCCTGCCGCGTGCGACAGGCGGCACCGATCCTCTCGACCGCTGGGGCCGCTGGTTGCCGCCGAAAATATCGCCGAACAAACCGCCGCCGCCCGGTGCGGCATCGGACTGGGCTTCGAGTTCCTCGATGCGCTGCTGGGCCGCTTCGAGCGCCTGCTCCTGAACGACGATCGTCTGCGCCATGTAATAAGGCGCGCCGGGCTGGCGTCCGATCTCGCTTCGGATGAAGGCCTCCGCCTCCGCATCGCGCGGCGGGGACTGCCCTTCCACCGAAGCCAGTTTCTCGAAAAGCTTATGAATGGCGCGCTGATCGTTGGTGTCCATATCCCGGTCCTCCTCGCAAAAATTCATTCGCGCACGGGATATGGTGACTGAAGTCGCCATTCCAAGCGGAGGTCGTGCGTCAAGCCGGACCAGCAGCAGGATTTCGATGCCGGACCGCGGATCATGGCGGCGCGCTGTTCATGACTCCAATTCATCGGATCATTCCGATCCTGCCACCTGACATTGCTTCGCTCTCCCCTAAATGCACACCGACGGTCACCAGACGGGGATGACCCAAAGGAGTAGCGGCAATGGAGATCAGGCGAAGCGGTTCGCAGCCGTCCGGCAAAGGACCGGCTGAATGGTTCACCGGGGGCGTCCGCATCGATCCCCTTTTCCAGGGGGTCGCGCCGGCACGTGCCGCCGGCAATGCCGTCACCTTCGAGCCCGGCGCCCGAACCGCCTGGCACAGCCATCCGCTTGGACAGACGCTGATCGTCACGGCGGGGCGCGGCCGCGTCCAGCGCTGGGGCGGGCCGATCGAGGAAATTTATCCCGGCGACGTCGTCAGCTTCCCGCCGTGCGAGAAGCACTGGCATGGCGCATCGCCGACCGCCGCCATGACGCACATCGCCATACAGGAGGCGCTGGACGGAAAAAGCGCCGACTGGATGGAGCATGTCAGCGACGAGCAATATGGCGCCGGACGGGAAGGCAAATGACCATGTCATCCGGTCTTGCCGGTAGCGCGATACGCGGCCGCTTGCGGCCGGCATATCCGGTCACGGACTTGCCTTAGGCAATGCCCTGCAACGTTAGAGGCGTTACTTTAATTTGATGGCGGCCCACACACGCATTCTATAACCTCCGTCAATAAACTGGTGCTGATACCGGGCGATTGGGAGAAGCCAGTTGCGGTCACAAAGGAGGATGAAATGTCGTCTACCTGTGGTCAGAATCGAAAATCCGGACTTGGACTGAAGAGCTCGGCAAAAGGCATTGGCCTTCTGGCGGGCTTTGGCGTGGCGTTCGGCGCGCTCGCAACCGGCGCCGTCGCTCAGGATGTTCCCGCCATTACCGCGGACTCCTTCACCGCCGATTTCTCGGCCATGAAGCAGCTCGCGCCGCTGGTGGCGAAAGGGCAGGGCAAGATCGGCGTCCTCCTGCCCGAGACGACCACCTCGGCGCGCTACACCTCCTTCGATCAGCCCTATCTCGAGCAGGCCTTCAAGGAAGCCGGCCTCCCGGCCGACCAGTACATCATCTCGAATGCGCAAGGCAGCGAGGCGACCCAGCTCACCCAGGCCCAGACGGCCATCTCGGAAGGCGCCACGGTTCTCGTCTTCGACCCGATCTCCTCGGGTGTCGGCATCGCCGTCGAGACCTATGCCAAGGAGCGCGGCGTCAAGGTCATCGACTATGACCGCCTGACCGTCGGCGGCAGCCGCGACTACTATGTGAGCTTCGACAATGTGTCGGTCGGCACATTGATCGGCGAGGGCATGGTTTCATGCCTGGAGGCCTGGAAGGTCGACAAGCCCAACATCCTCGTCATGGCCGGCGCGGCGACCGACAACAACGCCACCCTCTTCGCGCAGGGCTACAAGGGCGTGTTGAAGTCGCATTTCGACTCCGGCGCCTATGTGAATGCTGGCGAGCCTGCCGGCACGTGGGACCCACCGGTCGCGCGCACGACCTTCGAGCAGCAGCTCACGGCGCATCAGGACCTCAACGCGGTCGTCACGCCGAATGACGACAATGCCAATGCGGTGATCTCCTATCTGAAGACCATCAATGTCCCGCCGAAGACCTTCCCGACCACCGGTTAGGACGCGACGCTGACGGGTCTCCAGAATGTGCTGTCGGGCTATCAGTGCGGCACCGTTTACAAGGCGATCTATCTCGAGGCGCAGGCCTCGGCGGCCCTGGCGCTCTATCTCCGTGCGGGCGTCGAGCCGCCGGCGGCTCTCGTCAACAGCAAGACGATGGATTCGGCCCAGAACGCCGACGTTCCCTCGGTTCTGCTGAAGCCGATCTGGGTGACGTCGGAGAATCTCGCCGACACCGCCGTGAAGGATAAGTTCGTCGACGCCGCGCAGCTCTGCGCCGGCGATCTGGCGGATGCCTGCAAGGCCGCGAATATCGCGCAATAAAATCGGAATGCGATGAGGAAACAATCCGACTGCGTTCCGCTCATTCCCACTGCAATCCTCGGGCTTGACCCGGGGATTTCGGCGGGGACGAGCGGACTGTGTCGTTCGCGACTTTGCCTCAGCTCGCAAACGCCCAAGCTTTCGAAGGACTAGCGCCGGCGATGGCCAATACCGAGACCGAAGGTGTCGAGCCGCTCCTCAGATTGAGGGGCATCAAGAAACACTTCGGGGCGGTGGAGGCGCTCGCCGGCGTCGATCTCGACGTGCCGGCCGGCCAGGTGACGGCGCTCCTCGGCGACAACGGCGCCGGCAAGTCGGTTCTCGTCAAAAGCATCGCCGGTATTCACGAGCCGGACGACGGCGAGATTTTCTGGCAAGGACAACGCGTCCGCGTCCCCAGCCCGCGCGCCTCGGCGGCCCTGGGCATCGAGGTCGTCTATCAGGACCTGGCGCTCTGCGACAATCTCGATGTCGTCCAGAACATGTTCCTCGGCCGCGAGCGGCTGAGCGGCGGTCTGCTCGACGAAGACGAGATGGAGCGCGCCGCCGCCAAGACGCTGGCCGGCCTCAGCGTCACGACCTTGCGTTCGATCCGTGCCCCGGTCGCCTCGCTCTCCGGCGGTCAGCGTCAGTCGATCGCGGTCGCCAAGGCGGTGATGTGGAATTCGAAGCTTGTCATCCTCGACGAGCCGACGGCGGCGCTCGGCGTGGCACAGACCAAGCAGGTGCTCGAGCTCGTGCGGCGGCTGGCCGATCAGGGCCTCGCCGTCATCATGATCTCGCATAATCTCAACGACGTCTTCGCCGTCGCCGATAGGGTCGCGATCCTGCATCTCGGCCATATGGTTGGCGAAGGCAAGGCAAGCGAGTTCGACCCGCAGCGCGTCGTCGAACTGATGACGACGGGACGCTCGACCCGACAGCCGGCGGCGCCGGAGGCCCTTTCACAGGCGACGGTCTATTCCGGCGAACTGGGCAAGGATTAAAAACAGAATCATTCCACCGCAAAGACCGAAGTGCCGAGCAGCGCCGTCACCGCCTCGGGGCAGCCCGGCCCGGTATCCAACGATCAGACCTTCGGCGCCTATGCGCGCGGCCTGTGGTCCCGCCTCCTGGCGGGCCAGAGTGGCGTCTTGCCGGTCATCCTCGGCGTGATTCTCATCGGCATCATCTTCCAGTCGCAGAACCCGCGATTCCTCTCGCCGGAAAATCTCGTCAACCTGCTCGTTCAGGGCTCGGTCTTCATGCTCATCGGCATGGGCCAGGTCTTCGTGCTTTTGCTCGGCGAGATCGACCTGTCCCTCGGCTTCGTCGCCGGCATCGGCGCGACGGTGATGGTACTTCTGGTCACATACGCGTTTGGCTGGCCGTGGTGGGCGGCGATATTGGCGGCGCTCGCGGTGACCGCCGCCATCGGCGCCGTTCAGGGAACGCTGATCACCAGACTGCGGCTTCCGTCCTTCGTCGTCACCCTGGCGGGCCTGCTTGGCCTGCAGGGCGTCATGATCCAGTTGCTCGGCACCGGCGGCACCATTCCCGTCCCTGACGAGATGATCAACAATCTCGCCAACGGCACTTTAACTCCCATGATGGGATGGATCCTGACGGCGGCCGCCATCGCCGTCTATGCGGTCGTCACCATCGTCCGTCACCTACGCCGTCACCGCAGCGGGCTGGTCACGCCGCCGGCCGGGCTGACCGCGCTGAAAATCCTGGCGGCGATCGTGGCCGGCGTGACGCTGGTCGTGATCTGCAATGTCGACCGGGGCTCGGTCAGGTTTCCGTTCAACGGCATGCCCTGGGTGATCCCGATCGTGTTCGGCGTCCTGGTGATGTGGAGCCTGTTGCTCGGGCGCACGCGCTTCGGCCGCTACATCTACGCCATCGGCGGCAATGCCGAGGCGGCGCGCCGGGCCGGCATCAGCCTGCCGCGCATCCGTACGATGGCTTTCGTCCTGGCCGGAATGACCGCCGGCATCGGCGGCATCATCTACGCCTCGCGGCTGCGCTCGATATCGACGAGCTTCGACGGCGGCACCATCGTCCTCTACGTGGTCGCCACCGCGGTGATCGTCGGCACAAGCCTGTTCGGCGGCCGCGGACATCCTCTCCACGCCGTCCTCGGCGGCGTCGTCATCGCGGCGATCGTCAATGGCATGGCGCTTCTGGGCCTTCCCGCCGCCATCCAGCTCATGGCGACCGCCGTCGTGCTCCTGGCCGCGATTACGGTCGACGTCGTCATCCGCCGAAGGGGCGAGACGACGCGCTGAGGGGAGCGGCCGGTCCTCCCCTGCGAAGCGGGGGGAGGGGGACCGCGCGCAGCGTGGTGGAGGGGGCGGCGACACGGCAAAGATGATATCTGTGCCCGCGAAATCCCGAATGCTCACCCCGAAAAACGAAAAGACAAATGGCACGGCCCGAATTTCTGTCCCTCAAGGATGCCATCGCCGCCCATGTCCGCGACGGCGACACCATCGCCATGGAGGGCTTCACGCATCTGATCCCCTTCGCCGCCGGGCATGAGATCATCCGCCAGAAGCGGAAGGAGCTGACGCTCATCCGCATGACTCCGGACATCATCTACGACCAGCTCATCGGCATGGGCTGCGCGTCGAAGCTGGTCTTCTCCTGGACCGGCAATCCCGGCGTCGGCTCGCTTCACCGGATGCGCGACGCCTACGAGAACGCCTGGCCCTGTCCGCTGACGATCGAGGAGCATAGCCACGCGGCGATGGCCAACGCCTACGCGGCCGGCGCCGCCAACCTGCCTTTCGCTGTCTTCCGCGGCTATCGCGGTGCCGAGCTGGCCAAGGTCAATCCGAACATCCGCTCGGTCACATGCCCCTTCACCGGCGAAGAGCTTGCTGCGGTGCCGGCGCTTCGCCCCGACGTCGCGATCGTCCACGCACCGGTGGCCGACCGCGAGGGCAATGTGCTGATCGAGGGTATCGTCGGCGTGAACAAGGAGGTCGTGCTCGCCGCGACCCGCACCGCCATCGTCACCGTCGAGGAGATCGTCGACAGCCTCCGCGGCGCCGTCAATCCGAACGCCTGCGTGCTGCCGGGTTGGACGATAAAGGCGATAGTGCATGTGCCGGGCGGCGCGCACCCGTCTTTCGTGCATGGCCGCTACGACCGCGACAACGCCTGGTACAAGGCCTGGGACGCCATCGCCCGCGAGCGCGACAGCTTCCTCGCCTGGATGGACGAGAATGTGCTCCGCTCCGGCCCCGAAGCCTTCGCCCGCCACGCCGGAGCCCGTGCATGACCCCCGCCACATCCGCCGAGACGATGGTCGTCGTCGCCGCCCGGGCGTTGTCGTCCGACGACATCTGCTTCGTCGGCATCGGTCAGCCCTCCGCCGCCTGCAATCTCGCCCGCCTCACCGGCGCGCCGGACATCACGCTCATTTACGAATCCGGTACCATCGCCACCGAGCCGGACGTGTTGCCCTTGTCGATCGGCGACGGTGAACTCTGCAACACGGCTCTCACCACGGTTTCGGTGTCCGAGATGTTCCGCTACTGGCTCCAGGGCGGCCGCGTCACCAAGGGCTTCCTCGGCGGCGCCCAGATCGACCGCTTCGCCAACCTCAACACCACCGTCATCGGCCCCTATGATAAGCCGAAGACCCGGCTGCCCGGCGGCGGCGGCGCGCCCGAGATCGCCACCGATTGCGGCGAGATCTACATCATCATGAAGCAGTCGCCGCGCAGCTTCGTCGACAAGGTCGATTTCGTCACCTCGCTCGGTCATGGCCGGGGTGGCGAAGACCGGGCGCGTCTCGGCGTAACGACCAAGGGCCCGACGCTGGTCGTCACGGACCTCTGCGTCATGAAGCCGGATCCCGGGACCAAGGAACTGACCGTCACCGCGCTCCTGCCCGGCGCCACCCGCGAGGCGGTCGAGAAGGCGACCGGCTGGCCGGTCAAATTCGCCGGCCGGGTCGAGGAAATCCCGCCGCCGACCGATACGGAGCTTACGACCCTCCGCGACCTCTACGCCCGCACCGCCGCCGCCCATGGCGACGGCGCCTGAGCGCGGTTGCGGACCGTCCCGCTTCGGACTAGTCACCTACCGTCCCGATATCGACCGTAAAACAAGGCCGAACCCATGCCTGAGGCTTTCATCTGCGACTATGTCCGCACCCCCATCGGCCGCTTTGCCGGCACGCTGTCGCAGGTCCGCGCCGACGACCTTGCCGCGGTGCCCCTGAAGGCGCTCGCCGAGCGCAACAAGGATCTCGACCTCGAAGCCATCGACGACATCATCTATGGCTGCGCCAACCAGGCCGGCGAGGATAACCGCAACGTCGCCCGCATGGCGCTCCTGCTCGCCGGCTTCCCGGTCCCGGTCACCGGCACGACCATCAACCGCCTCTGCGGCTCGGGCATGGATGCCGTGCTCGCCGCCGCCCGCGCCATCCGCGCCGGCGACGCCGAACTGATGATCGCCGGCGGCGTCGAGTCGATGTCGCGCGCCCCCTTCGTCATGCCGAAGGCTGCTACCGCCTTTTCGCGCAACGCCGAGATTTACGACACGACCATCGGCTGGCGCTTCGTCAACCCGCTCCTGAAGAAGATGTATGGCGTCGATTCGATGCCGGAGACCGGCGAGAATGTCGCCGCCGACTATCAGGTCTCGCGCGCCGACCAGGACGCCTTCGCGCTCCGCAGCCAGGCCCGTGCCTCCGCCGCGCAGAAGAACGGTCGCCTCGCCAAGGAGATCGTGGCGGTGGTTATCCCGCAGCGGAAGGGCGATCCGACAATCATCGACAAGGATGAACATCCCCGCGAGACCTCCCTCGATGCGCTCGCCAAGCTGCCGACTCCGTTCCGCGACGGCGGCTCGGTGACGGCCGGCAACGCCTCGGGCGTCAATGACGGCTCCGCTGCGCTCATCATCGCCTCGGAAGCCGCGGTCCGGAAGCACGGCTTGACGCCGATCGCCCGCATCGTCAGCGGCGCCACGGCCGGTGTTCCGCCGCGCATCATGGGCATGGGCCCGGCGCCGGCGACGGCCAAGCTCCTGGCCCGCACCGGCAAGAAGATCGGCGATGTCGACGTCATCGAGCTGAACGAGGCCTTCGCCAGCCAGGCGCTCGCCGTGCTCCGCGAACTCGGCGTTGCCGACGATGCCGCACACGTCAACCCGAATGGCGGCGCCATTGCCCTCGGCCATCCGCTCGGCGCCTCCGGCGCCCGTATCGTCGGCTCGGCGGCGCTGGAGCTGAAGGAGAAGGGCGGCCGTACCGCTGTCGCCACAATGTGCATCGGGGTCGGTCAGGGTATTGCCACAATGCTCGAAGCAATCTAGGGAAGTTGAGGAAATCGCAGATGTTTTTCGTCGTCTACGCCAAGGATAAGCCGAACATGGTCCAGACCCGGATCGATGTCCGGCCGGTCCATCGGGATTACGTCACCCGGCTCGATCTGCCCGTCCGGCGCCTCATGGGTGGGCCGCTCTGCGAGGATGATTCCGAGACGATGTTCGGGACGTTTCTCTTCCTCGAAGGTCCCGATCGCGCCGCGGTCGAGGATTTCGTCGCCAACGATCCCTATGTGAAAGCCGGGATTTTCGACTCGATCGAAATCACTGCCGTCCACAAGGATATCGGCAAGACCGCTGCCAAGCTTCGCTGATAGGCTGCTAGACTGAGCGGAATAACCGGAAGGACGACATGCGCGCCTCGGCCATAGCTCTCTTCGCCTGCTCCTTCGCGGTGGTCGCGCCGGCGTTCGCCGATACGCGCATCTTCAGCGTCGAGACCGACCGGCCGGGCGTGACGATCACCGCGGTATCGCGGAACGGCCAGCCGCTCGCCGCCTCGGGAACGACCGGCGCGCGGAGCTTCTTCACGATCGATGCCGGCAGCGCCACCGTGCCCTGCTCGAACCAACTCGCCTTTACCGCCTCGAACGGCCAGCGCCTCGAATTTGTCGTCGATCTCTGCGCCCATAACTGGCAGGTGAAGCTGCCGCTTGGTGCCGCCCCGGCTCCGTCAACGCCGCCTCCGCCGCCGCCGCCCACCACGCCGGCGCCGCCGCCGCCGCCCGCCAGCCTGTCGTCGATCACGATCTATACCGACACCGCCGGCATCGGCATCACCGAGGTCTTCCTCGACAAGCAGCCGGTGACCATCGGCGCCCGCAATGCCAATGGCGTTTCGGTCGCCCTGCCGCCGGGGCAGGCGGTGAAGTGCGAGCGCGATCTCGGCCTCGGGCTGACCGATGGCCGCCGCATCGCGCGCACTGTCAATATCTGTCAGCCGAACGGCGTCGTCGTCGTGGCGCTGAACGGCGATGGCGCCGCGCCGCCGCCGGTTTCCGGACCGATCGTGCCGCCGCCTCCGCCGGGGTCAGGCCCCGTACCGCCTCCGCCCCCCGGCGGCCCGATGCAGCCGCCGGCACCTCCGGACGGCGGGCCGATCATCATCGACAATCTGCAATGGTCCTTCGGCGGCGACGCGAACCGCGCCAGCCTGGCCTATGCGCTGCCGCAATCGGACAATGTCGAGTTCTTCGCGAGCTGCAATCGCGGCTCGCGGCAGATCGAGATCAGCCTCGAGCGCTCGTCGCCCGAGACCCGCCCCGGCGCGACCGTGCCCGTGACGATCACGGCCGGCACCTTCGCACGCACCTACAACGCCACCGGCTCCGAGGTGAGCGCGCTCACCGGCAAGTCCCACCCGGAATTCGCCACGAATACCGACGACCAGCTCTGGGTGGAACTGATCCGCGGCGACTATCTCGTCATCCAGACCGGCTCGGCGCCGGCTTTCGCGCTCTCGCTGCGGGGCAGCAGCGCCGCGGCCAAGCCGTTCCTCGCCGCCTGCGGCCAGCAGGCAGCACCGCCTCCGCCTCCGCCCGGCTTCCCGCCCGGCGGCCCCGTGGGCGGGCAGGTCGGCGGCGACTATTCCTGCGCCGAGGAAGGCACGCTCACCTCGCAGAAGACCAACATCCAGTCGCGGCTGATCTTCACCAACACCCTGCCGCAGCCGGTGCAGCTCTTCTGGCTCGATTACAACGGCCGCCGTCAGCCCTATCTGACGCTGGCGCCGGGCGAGACGGGTGTCCAGCCGACCTTCTTCACCCATCCCTGGCTGGTATCGGATCTGGGCGGTCGCTGCGTCGCCATCTACTTCGCCCGCCGCGACGACGCCGAGATCATGATCGGCCGGTAGGCCAGTTCGCTGCTTCAGTCGGGTGCCGGGTGGAAGCGGCACCCGGACAAGAGTAGAAGCAGCCCATCATGACCGACATCGCCATCTCTTCGAGACCGCCCCGCGGTGCCTGGGGCGCGGAAATCCGCGCCACGCTGGCGCTCGCCTGGCCGCTAGCGCTGACCAATCTCCTGCAGACCGCGATGACGACGACCGACGTCGCGCTGATCGGCCGCCTCGGCCCGAACGAACTCGCCGCCTCGGCTCTCGCCACCAATCTCTTCTTCGCCTGCCTGATCTTCGCGATCGGCCTCGTCACCGCGACGGCGCCGATGATCGCCCGCGAACTCGGCCGCAACCGCTTCGCCGTCCGCGAGGTGCGCCGCACCTTCCGTCAGGGCATGTGGGCGGCGGTGGCAATCACCCTGCCGATCTGGGCAGTGCTCTGGCACACCGACGCTATCCTCCTCTGGCTCGGGCAGGAGCCACGCCTTGCCGCGGAGGCCGGCCACTACATGCGCGCCCTGCAATGGTCGCTGTTGCCTTTCCTCTTCTACATCGTCGTCCGCTCGCTCATCTCGGCGCTCGAGCGCCCGATGGTGGCGCTCTGGGTGGGCAGCCTCGCCGTGGTGCTCAACGCGCTTGCCGGCTACGTGCTGATCTATGGCGAGTTCGGCTTTCCGCGCCTCGGCCTGATCGGCGCCGGCATCGCCACGACCCTCTCGTCCTCGGCCTTCTTTCTGGGACTCGCGATATTCCTCGTCACCGACCGGCGGCTTCGCCGCTATCATTTCTTCGGCCGCTTCTGGCGTCCTGACTGGCCGCGCTTCCGCGATCTCTGGAAGCTCGGCCTGCCGATCGGCCTGACGCTGGCTTTCGAGGTGACGATCTTCAACGCGGCAGCCCTTCTTCAGGGGTTGATCAGCGCGGATTCGCTTGCCGCCCATGCCATCGCGATGCAGATCTGCGCGCTCACCTTCATGCTGCCGTTAGGCCTCAACCAGGCGGTCATGGTGCGGGTTGGCCGCGCCTTCGGCGCCCGTGACCGCGAGGGCATCCGGCTGGCCGGCTGGACCGCGTGGTATCTGTCGCTCGGCGTGATGCTCCTCATGGCCTTGTTGATGATCGCCGTGCCGCGTCTCCTGATCAGCGGCTTCGTCGACCTCGACGATCCGGTCAACGCATCGGTCGTCACGCTGGCTGTCGGTTTTCTTGCGATTGCCGCGCTCTTCCAGGTCGTCGACGGTGCGCAGGTGGTCGGTGCCGGCATGCTGCGCGGCCTGCATGACGCCCGCATCCCGATGGTCTTCGCGGCGCTCGGCTATTGGGGCGTCGGCCTGCCGCTCTCCATCATGCTGGGTTTCTGGACAGACCTTGCCGGACTGGGCATCTGGATCGGCCTCGCCGCCGGCCTTGCCGTCGTCGCCGCGATGATGACGATCCGCTGGATCATGCGCGACCGTCTCGGCCTCACCAGCATCGGCCGGGTGCCGATCCGCTAGGACCCTCTCCCGTGGGAGACCTTTGCGGAACGGTTGGTCCTCCCCTGCGCAGCGGGGGAGGGGGACCGCCGATAGGCGGTGGAGGGGGCGACCACGGCCTCTGAAGAGAGTGGAATCCTGGATAAGTTTTCTGCGCCGCCGCCCCCTCCGTCGACACTTCGTGTCGCCACCTCCCCCGTAAAACGGGGGAGGACCCCAGCAATCGGCATTGTGCAAAGGTCTCCATAGGGAGAGGGCTTTGAGCCTTGACGAACCGAAGGTGAGTTTAGGCAAGAAGGGTGAGGGGGTACGGCGCCTATTGGTAGCCGACAATCCCCTGTGACCTCCGTCACACCGTTCCTGGAATCCTTCGAAACGAAATCCGCGCCATGCTAGAAACGGGTGCCGTCGCGAAGTTGGTTGGAATTGAGGGTGGCGTAGTCTCCGGGTGCTTTAACCCGAACGAGTCCAGCGTTGACGCGCCGGACAGGAGACCACGCCATGACGAGCACTACCACGAAGCCCGAAGCCGTTCAGCCTGATACCGA